>JBMTFA010000037.1:0-8149 GCA_049433705.1 Bacilli bacterium | reverse complement strand
TGATGTTTGCAATCGCTAAAGCGGTTTTGGATTGGGTTGATTTTGCTTCAAAATCGACATACTTTCCTCGGTATATCCCGTTATAGTCAGTAGTGGATTGTTTTTCAAAATACGCATGGGTAATCTTCGCGCCACGTTGATAATCGACTTTGACAACATTAATCGGCGTCGGGCGCTTGGTAATGACTGCTTGCTTGGTTTCTAAATAATAGGCATTGCTGAGATTGATTTCTTTTTCAAAATCCATCCCCCGATTTTTATAGGTATTCATTGCCAATTTGGTCAGCCTTGGCTGCGACGTTTTTTTCGTGGTTTTTTTGATGCCAGAAGGATAACGAATCATCCTATGTAGTCCTTTACATGTTGTATAAATTTGGGTTGATCCATGGTTTCATTCTTTAATAGGGCTTGAATCACTTGTTTGACTGGTTCAGGAAGATGTCTCAATTGTAAAAGGACTTTTAAATAAGATGCCAAGACGATATCTTTATTCTCTAATACTTTGTGATAGAGCAGCATTAAATTTTTGGCATCATCTAATGGTTGATGATGATCACCGACAAAAGGTTGGTTAAACACCAAAAGGTTATTGATAAGGGATAAGGGATTACCATTTGCATCTTTGATAAATTCACCAAGGAACATTGAATAATCAATCAACTGGCGTGTGATCGCTTTGACAGTTGCTTGATCCGCATCAGGAGAATAATGAAAGGATTGATGGAGGATGCGCGCATCGTGATTGCCGAAGACAATAAACGCACATTGTTTAAATTTATGACCAACATAGGCACGCAATTTTTGCATCGCTTTCGCGTAACTAATGCCTTTGTCGACAACATCCACTTCGGTAATCTTTGTTAATTGCGTGACATATTTACCCACTTCTTTTTTGGGGCGAACGTAATGAAAAATACCCTTATAGGTTTTCTTAATCGTCAGATCATCATTCAAGTCGGCTTTAATTGCAGCGAGGGCAATCAGCTCATGCGATTGTTGGGTCCCCTCTAAGTCCATAAAAACGACGGTTTTACGATTGGCCAATAAGCGCGCAAGTTTTTTCATATGCTTCTCATATTATAGCACTCACTTTTTAGATGAATCCCTTATAATATGACCAGGATTATGAAAAAAAATCTGACCGCAGAACAAATACTCAACCAAAAATTTACCCCCGATATGAAGGGTTATAATGGGCACGAAGTGGATGCATTTTTAGATCTCATTTTGCATGATTATCGCCTAGTTGAAGCCTTCATCAAAGATGAACTACCTACCCTTTTACAACAACAACAATTAGTGAGCTCCTTAAAAAAGCGGATTGCCGATTTAGAAATTCAAGTTGCAGACATGAAAGATAAAGTCAGTGTCATCAATGCCAATAAAACGGTAGAAATTAATCAAGATAACTTCTTATTAGTGAAAAAAATCGGCATCTACGAAAAAGAATTATTTAAACTCGGGGTTGACCCAAATAAGTTAAAATAGAAGTGGTAACCCGGATGATCGCTAGGGCAACCTAGAGGAAAGTCCATGCTCGCACGGGCTGTGATGCCCGTAGTGTTTGTGCTAACGGAACAAATAACGTTAGGCATATGGCAACATATGACGGCGGTCCCTCCCCTTACCGTAAGGTTGGGCGATACCTGAAAGTGCCACAGTGACGAAGCTAGTTGGAAACGACTAGGTGCAACGAGGCAAACCCCACAAGCGAGAAACCCAAATTTGGTCGGGGAAGGAGGAACCACGAATTGAAGTGGAACCTTCCTATCGCAAGATAGAGATAAATGATCATCGATCACAGAACATGGCTTACAGGGTTATCAAAGAAAGTAGGTAATATGAACTTACCAAATAAGCTAACGGTGGCAAGAATCATCTTGGTTGTTTTGATGATTGGTATCATGCTATATCCGTTTTCTGGTATGCCTTCACTCGTGGTGAATACGCGGCCGATTCCGGCTTTATATTTCCTGATGCTTATCTTATTTATCCTTGCATCCATTACAGATTTTCTTGATGGTTTTCTTGCCAGAAAATTAAAACTTATCACCAATCTTGGTAAATTTTTAGATCCACTCGCTGATAAAATGTTGACCAACAGTTTATTAATTTTATTAATGGTGACCCCAAGTTGGTTAATTGCTGAACCGATGTTACGTGTACCTGCATGGACCGTGATTATCATGATCATTCGCGACTTGGCCGTCGATGGCATTCGCATGATGGCGGTTGCCCAAGGCAAAGTCCTTGCTGCCAACCCTTATGGGAAAGTGAAAACCTTTTTCCAAATGTTTGCGATTATGTTTTTTCTCACCAATGATGCCTTATTTGCTTCCCTCAATCTACCCATTGGATTTTCTATCAGTGAAATCACCCTCTATGTTGCCACCGGTGCCTCTTTGCTTTCGTTAATCGCCTATGCGGTTCAAGGATGGACCTTCATTCGCCATGGATAAATTATTGACCAAACTCAAGACGTCAGGTTTGACGGTCAGCACGATTGAAAGTTTTACAGGCGGTCTTTTAGCAGATGCCTTTGTTTCACAACCAGGCGCCAGTGATGTATTTCGTCAAGGACTGGTGCTCTATCAAGCTCAAACCAAAGCAGCATGGTTAGGGATCAGTGAGTCAACGTTAGAGAAGATGAAACTTGTTTCTAAAGCATTAATTGAGGCGTTATTATCACGTGGGGTTGCTCTTGGTTTAGGGCAACTCATTATCGCTACTACCGGCAATGCCGGACCCACGGTTCAAGCCCATAGCAACGTTGGTCAAGCATGGATTGGCATCACCGATGGCCAACACACGATGATTGAAACCTTTCAATTCCAAGGTAACCGGCAAGCGATCCGCCAAGCAGGTGTGCAAGCAAGCCTGACGTTACTAGAAAGTTTTTTAAGCACCTATTATCAAAGAGAGGGTGAATAATTGATATAGTATAGAGGAGAAAAAAGGAATCCATTATGGCAAAAGAAAAAAAAGAAAAAGATGTCCGTGATGACGCGTTAGAAGAAGCGTTAAGAAATATCGAAAAAACCTATGGTAAAGGCGCCGTCATGAAATTAGGTGAACGCCCTGAAACCGCCGTGGATACCATCCCAACAGGTTCCATTTCTTTAGATATTGCCTTAGGTGTTGGGGGCTATCCAAAAGGAAGAATCATTGAAATCTTTGGTCCAGAATCGAGTGGGAAGACAACCTTAGCATTAAGTGCCATTGCCGAAGCACAACGCCGGGGCGGCCGGGCAGCCTTTGTGGATGCCGAGCATGCCATCGATCCGGTTTACGCTAAAAAACTTGGCGTCAATATTGATGAACTTATCCTCTCCCAACCTGATAATGGGGAGCAAGCTTTGGAAATTGTAGAAATGCTCGCGCATTCCAATGCAATTGATTTAATCATTGTCGACTCAGTGGCAGCCCTTGTTCCGCAAGCAGAACTTGATGGGATGATGGCGGATAACCAAGTTGGTCTCCAAGCACGCTTGATGTCAAAAGCCATGCGTAAACTTGCCGCCGTCTTGAATAAATCAAACTGTACGGTCATCTTTATTAACCAATTAAGAGAAAAAGTTGGTATTGCCTACGGTAATCCAGAAGTGACCTCAGGCGGTCGCGCCTTAAAATTCTATGCCTCTGTCCGCATTGATATTCGTCGTTCTGAAGCCATTAAGGTTGGCGATTCCATCATTGGGAACATGGTCCGGATTAAAATTGTCAAAAACAAGGTCGCGCCTCCCTTCATCACCTCGGAAATTGAACTACTGTTTGGTCAAGGATTCTCAAAAACCGGCGAAATTCTTGATAAGGCCGTCGATTTAGGTTTGATTAAAAAGATGGGCTCTTGGTATGAACTGGAAGGCACACGGTTAGGTCAAGGTCGAGATAATGTAAAAGATTATCTCAAAGGTCATCCAGAAATCCTAGAAACCTTAGAAAAACGAATCAAAACCGGAGAAGTTTAATCATCACGATCCCTTGGAACCACCAAGGGATTTTTTTCTCATAGGCAAAGCAAGGCAGATTTGGTATCATAAAGGTGTATCTTCGGATACTGGATATAGATTCGCATTCGTCGTTTAGAAACTTAACCAGGATAAAACCTGATAAAAGCACATACGATTCATCATTTAAACGAAGTTTTGTGATTTTTTTATACCAACCCTATTGAAAGGAACCACACACGTCATGATGGTTTCTCTAACTGAAAGGAGACGTTGATTATGGTAGATATTTCTATCCTTATTTTGTTGTCGATTTTAGCCTTGATTATTGGGGTGATTTTGGGGATTGTGATTTACTTTATGCTGCCGATTTTCCGCGCAAAAGAAGCCACCAAGAAAGCCACTAAGCTTATCAAAGATGCCGAAATCAAAGCCGATCATATTGTCAAGAATGCCCAATTAGATGCCAAACAAACTGTCTATGAATTAAAGCAAGAAGCGGATAAGGAAATCAAAGAACGTAAAGTTGAAGTCAATACCTTTGAAAACAAGCTTTATCAACGCGAACAAAGCATTGATCGCCGTGACCAAGCGTTGATGCAAAAAGAAAAGAACTTAGAAGAAAAGATTGAGCAACAACAAAAACGGATGAAGGAAATTGAACGGAAAGAAGAAGTCCTTCAACTCAAATTAGATTCCATCATTCATGAATTAGAAAAAGTTTCGGGGATGTCTTCACAAGAAGCAAAAACAGAAATTCTTAACCGAGTGGAAGCAAAGTTAAGTAAAGAAATCGCCAGTTTAATTAAAAACCGTGAACAAGAAGCCAAAGAACAAGCAATGACGATTGCTAATGAAATTTTAGGGATGACCTTAAACCGTTACGCTCAAGATTTTGTTACCGAACGTACCGTTTCCGTGATCAATCTTCCCAGTGATGAAATGAAGGGTCGGATTATCGGTCGTGAAGGCCGTAATATCCGGTCCTTAGAACAAGCCTTGGGTGTTGATTTAATCATTGATGATACCCCAGAAGTCATCACCGTTAGTTGCTTTGATCCAATTCGTCGGGAAACCGCCAAACGCACCTTAGAAATCTTATTAAAAGATGGTCGCATTCAACCCTCAAGAATTGAAGAAGTCGCAACCAAAGTGAAAAGTGAACTTGGCGAAATCATGCATAAAGCAGGCCAAGAAGCTGCATTCCGTTTAGGTTTAGGGAATATCCATCCTGAATTACTTGATCTAGTTGGGCGGTTAAAGTACCGGACCTCTTATGGACAAAATGCCTATGACCACTCGATTGAAGTCGCCAAATTATGTGGCATCATGGCCGCAGAAATGGGCCTCGATCAAAACATGGCAAAGCGGGCAGGATTACTTCACGACGTGGGCAAAGCGATTGATTTTGAAATGGAAGGCAGTCACGTTGAACTCGGGGCAAGATTTGCGAAAAAATACAATGAACCCGATGTTGTCATTAACGGGATTGAATCTCACCACGGGGATGCAGAAATTAAGTATGTCTATTCCCACTTAGTCATTGCCGCCGATACGCTTTCTGCCGCAAGACCTGGGGCTCGTAGTGAAACCTTAGAAACGTATGTCAAACGCTTAGAACAACTGGAAAACATTTGTAAATCCTATGAAGGAGTGGCGCAAAGTTATGCGATGCAGTCTGGTCGAGAAGTCCGGATTATGGTCGTTCCCGATAAGATTGATGATGCCAGTGCGATTAAATTAGCCCGTGATATCAAAGACAGAATTGAAGCAGAAATGACCTACCCAGGCCAAATTAAAGTGTCTGTGATTCGTGAATATCGTGCGGTAGAAACTGCAAAATAAAACAAATGAAGTGGTTGTTTATTGGTGACATCGTTGGTAGCTATGGCCGCCTGATGGTGGCAAAAAACTTACCCGAATTAAGAAAAACATTAGGGTTAGATTTTGTTATTGCCAATGCTGAAAACGCCAGTCATGGCAAAGGCTTAGTGCAAAAACATTACGAAGAACTGCTCGCTTCGGGGATTGATGTGATGACCTTAGGGAATCACTATAACGCCAAAGGGGAAATTCGTGATTATCTCAATCAAACGGTTAGTTTAGTTAGACCTTTGAATTTAAAACACCCGTATCCAGGTGTGGGAACCTTGACGTTTCAAGTTAACCAAAAAACCATTCGGGTTACCAATATCTTAGGGCAAGCGTTTATGAATGAAGAGGTACTGAATCCGTTTCAATCCTTAGCAGATTTATTAGCAAGCTCGGCGCCAAGTGATCTGCACATTGTTGATTTCCATGCAGAAGCGACTGGAGAAAAATATGCAATGGGGTACGCCTTTGCGGGTAAAGTCAATGCGTTATTTTGTACCCATACCCATGTCCAAACCAATGATTTACGCTTATTAAATCAACAAACATTATATTTGTCAGATGTCGGTATGACTGGGCCCTATAATGGCATTCTTGGTGTGAAAAAAGAAACCATCATCAATCGGCTTTGGCATCAAGAAAAAGCAGTGTTTGAATTAGCAGAAGATGGTGAATGTGTGTTGTCTGCTGTTTATGTTGAAACCAACGAGGCAGGCATCGCAGTAAATTATCGCACCATGCAAATTATAGATAAGGTAAGATAAACGTATGGCAGATGCAAAACTTAACATTACAGAAAAACCAGATTTAGATAAAGCGCGTTCACGGGTTCGTCAAGAAATTCCGGTGGTTCGTGATGAAATTGTCGTGCCCGAACGGTTGGTGCAATACGCCCAAGGCAAGAAGTATTTTATTCGGACGTATGGCTGCCAAGCCAACGTTCGTGATGAAGAAAACATGCGCGGGTTATTAGAACTCAGTGGATTTACGTCGGTTGATGAAGAATCCCTCGCGGATTTAGTGATCATCAATACATGTGCAATCCGGGAAAATGCTGAAGATAAAGTCTTTGGTGAATTAGGCATTTTAAAAGGATTAAAAGCAAATAAACCTGACATGCTGATTGCAGTCAGTGGTTGCATGGTCCAACAAACCCATATCGTCGATACGATTACCCAAAAATATCGTCACGTTGATTTAATGTTTGGGACCCATAATATTCATCACCTTTTAGAACTTTTAGATGAAGCGTTTACCAAACGTGTTCGCGTGGTAAATGTCCCTTCAAAGTATGGGGAAATTGTTGAAAACATGCCGTCAAAACGGAATCACCGTTTTAAAGCTTTCGTCAACATCATGTATGGTTGTGATAAGTTTTGTACGTATTGCATCGTCCCTTACACCCGCGGTAAAGAACGGTCGCGATTACTTGAAGACGTGATCAAAGAATGCCAAGAACTTGTCAGTCAAGGCTATCAAGAAATTACCTTGGTGGGTCAAAACGTCAATTCCTATGGTAAAGATTTTAAAAATGGTACGAACTTTGCCCAATTACTTGAAGCAGTCGCCTTAACCGGCATCCCCCGGCTTCGGTTTATGACGTCACATCCTTGGGATTTTACCGATGAGATGATTGCGATGATTGCCAAGCACGATAACATCATGAATCACATTCATCTTCCTTTCCAAGCTGGCGATGACATGATTCTAAGGTTGATGGCAAGACGTTACACGGTTGCTTCTTATTTAGATTTAGTCCAACGGATGAAAACCAAGATTCCTCATTTAACCCTGACCACGGATATCATTGTTGGTTTCCCTAATGAAACCGAAGCGCAGTTCCAAGGAACAATTGACCTCGTGGAAAAAGTAGGCTTTGATGCAACCTATACGTTTATTTATTCACCACGTAAGGGCACTCCGGCTCACAAGATGCTTGATAATGTGCCTTATGAAGAAAAACAAAAACGGTTTTACCGTCTAAAAGAAGTCGTGGATCGGATTGCCAAAGAAAAAGCGGATCTCATGGTCGGCCAAACCTATACCGTTTTAGTCGATGGCGTCAGTAAACATAACCCTGATAAACTATCCGCGTATACCGAAACGAATAAACTTGTTCACTTTAAAGGTGATGCTTCCCTCGCCGGGAAAATGGTCCGGGTGCGAATTGATCAAGCCAACACCTATACCTTGTTTGGAACGATGATCGATGACCAAGCTTGATAGCTTAATTGATCAACTTGCTGAGGCAGTAAAAACCTTACCAGAAGTAAAGCAATTTTTTGCCCTTCGAGAACAAATCTTAGGCGATCCTTTTTTAAATGAGTGCC
>JBMTFA010000036.1:0-8369 GCA_049433705.1 Bacilli bacterium | reverse complement strand
GCGTCGACGAATTCAAAGCCTTTACCTGGATTGGGTTCAAAGCGAATCCACACGTGACCATATTGACCACGACCACCAGATTGCCGAATATATTTGCCTTCGCATTCAGCAATGGCGCGAATCGTTTCCCGATAACCAACTTGGGGCGCACCGACGTTGACATTGACACCGAATTCCCGACGTAGACGGTCGACGATAATGTCAAGGTGAAGTTCACCAACACCCGCGATAATCGTTTGGCCAGTTTCTCCATTGGTGGAGACACGGAACGTTGGATCTTCTTCGGCTAACTTCATTAAAGAAATCGACATCTTTTCTTGGTCAGCTTTGGTCTTGGGTTCCACCGCTTGTTCAATCACAGGCGCAGGGAATTCCATTTTTTCTAAGAGTAATTCAAACTTTTCATCACAGAGGGTATCACCGGTCGTGGTGCCTTTTAAACCGACAACGGCACCGATATCACCCGCGTGAAGTTCATCGACTTCTTCCCGGTGGTTTGCGTGCATTAACACAACCCGACCGATCCGTTCTTTCACACCTTTGGTGGTGTTAATTAAATACGAACCAGCTTTTAACGTACCGGTATAAACACGAACAAATGATAAGCGACCGACAAATGGATCGGTGGCTATTTTAAATGCCAAGGCGGCGACTGGTTTTTCATCATCAGGGATGACGTTGAATTTATCACCATTGGGTAAGGTGGCAACCGCGTTTTCGATATCCGTTGGCGATGGTAAGTAAGCGATGACTGCATCTAATAATTGGTGAATCCCTTTATTTTTATAAGAGGCACCGCATAAGACTGGGAAGAATTCTCCCTTTAAGACGCCTTTACGAATGACTTTTTTGATTTCTTCAACCGTTGGGTCAACACCATCAAGGATTTTCACCATGAGATCATCATCAAAACCCGCAATCGCTTCTAATAATTTTTGTCTTAATGCTTTGACCTTGTCTTTATATTCTTCTGGAATTGGCGCTTCCGTTGGCGCGTCATCTTTATTGTCAGAATACATCCAAGCTTTTTGTTCGATCAAATCAATAATCCCTTTGAAATTACTTTCTAACCCAATGGGGTATTGAATCGCTTCGGCATTTGCCGCTAAACGGGAATGAAGCGTTTCGATACACATATCGAAATCCGCACCAATCGCGTCCATCTTATTGGCAAAGACGATACGAGGAACCCCGTATTTCGTGCCTTGACGCCAGACGGTTTCAGTTTGTGGTTCGACGCCGTTTTTTCCATCTAATAAGGTAACCGCACCATCGAGAACCCGTAAGGAACGTTCCACTTCAATCGTGAAGTCGACGTGTCCAGGCGTATCGATGACGTTGATCCGATAACCTTTCCAAAAAGCGGTGGTTGCAGCCGAAGTAATCGTAATCCCACGTTCTTGTTCTTGCACCATCCAGTCCATCGTTGCAGCCCCTTCGTGGACTTCTCCGATTTTGTGGATCTTTCCAGTAAAGTAAAGAATCCGTTCGGTGGTGGTGGTTTTCCCCGCGTCAATGTGGGCCATAATCCCAATATTGCGCGTATGATTAAAGTCGTATTCGCGTTTGGACATATGCTCCTCCTACCACTTATAATGCGCGTAAGCTTTATTGGCTTCCGCCATTTTGATCACGTCTTCACGTTTCTTCACGGAAGCACCAGCGTTATTTGCGGCATCAATGATTTCTCCAGCTAATTTATCTTCCATGGTTTTTTCATTGCGTAATCTTGCGTAAGACACTAACCAACGTAACCCTAAGGTGGTTTTACGTTGACCGCTGACTTCAACAGGAACTTGATAGTTTGACGCACCCACACGGCGCGTTTTCAATTCAACTTCAGGCATGATGTTGTCCATCGCGGTAGCGAAGACGTCCATCGCTGGTTTGCCTGATTTTTCTTCAATTTTCTTAAAAGCTTTATAAAGAATGTTTTGGGCAATTCCGCGTTTACCATCAATCATGATTTTATTGATGAGACGGGTGACGAGTTTCGAATTGTGAATGGGATCTGGTAAGACGTCGCGTTTGGCGACTTGACCTTTACGTGGCATGAATCTTTCCTTCGCTTTCTATTTATTTGGCAGGGGCAGCAGCAGCGCTACTACCACCAGCTTTAGGCCGTTTGGTGCCATATTGACTACGACCTTGGCGACGTTTTTCAATCCCCGCTGTATCTAACGTACCGCGAACGATGTGATAACGCACCCCTGGTAAATCAGGGACCCGACCACCGCGAATGAGTACGGTGCTGTGTTCTTGTAAGTTGTGACCTTCACCACCGATATAAGCAGTGACTTCATAACCATTGGATAACCGCACACGGGCGTATTTTCTTAACGCTGAGTTTGGTTTCTTTGGGGTCATGGTCCCGACACGAGTGCAGACACCACGCTTTTGAGCAGAGGCTTGATCCACGGTTCGTTTGGTCAGGGAATTCCAGCGTTTTCCTAACGCAGGTGACTTTGACTTATAGAACGGATTTTCGCGACCTTTACGAACGAGTTGACGAATGGTTGGCATATGTTCTCCTTTTGAGGTATTGTTCCACAATACCGGGTGTATCATGAACCTACTTTAAAAAAGACCTTTTCAGGTCATTCCATAGGCACGAGAGAATTATATAAACCCCTTCAAACTTTTGCAAGTGTTTTAAGTGGTGAGGTAAACGAGGTTAAGGTTAATGCGATCCCCGTTAATAGAACCAACATTTAATTGCCAAGGTAAACGTGTCCCATCATTCAAGTAAAAAGGGGCTGCATCCGTATTAAAACCTTGGCCGGATTTCCATAAGGTTGCATTGGTGGCAAACCCACCATTGCGGAAGGTGTTTTGTCCAGACGCTTCTAAGAGATGTATCAATTTAAAGTTACGATCGGTGCCCACCGCATTTCGACTCATCGTATTACTATGGGCGATTTGATAACGAAAGCCAGATGGTTGCATCGTGGTCACATATTGATCAAATTGCAGCCCTTCAGAGGTGACAACCAATTGGGCAATGCGCGCATCAATATGATAAATTTTTAACCCTGCTTGGGTGAACATCCGTGGATATCGACCTGCATAGGATTCCCGACTATCTTTTTCATTTAAACCAAGCGGTTGATAAAATTCAATGAGCACATATTCATCCATCATTGTCGTCGCATTTGTTTTCGGCAACAACAAGGCGGTGGGTGTATTCGCAATGGTCGTTAAGGAGAAAGTTCCGGAACTCACAGGAATGAGTGGATTCAACCAACCTAATGCCAATTTAGAGAACGAAGCATGGTCGCCCACATTGTAGTCCATCATGTCCAGGGTGCCTGAAGGACCCCAATCGCCATCTTCTTGGTTATAAGAATAGTAATCTTGTAAACCTAATAAATGCCCAACTTCATGAATATAAACATGGGCATCCACTTGTCGTTGACCAAAAGCATCTTTCCAAGGGAAAAAGATGGGTTCGTTATTGTCATCCCATTCGACTTTGCCATTCGTACTGCGTTGATAGTAACCATCCTCATACATAAATTGATAACTACTCCAACCATAGTGAAATAATGTTGGATTGCTGAGATTCGCTTGGCCACCTTGATACGCGACGAAGGCCCAAAACACATCTTTGTCTTCACCATAGATCTCTTCCTCTGGCGCGAATGGTAAAGAATAAATCAAATACACTGCATCAAAAAAACCATCTTGATCGCGATCAAATTGCGGAACAAGCGTGGGGTTTTGTTGTTTAAATTGATCCACTGCAGGATTGACCACTTGGCTACCTAACAACCCGCGATTGTTGGAAAGTTCCACCGCGGTAATCGCCGGTGTATACCAATCCATTACCATTCCATCGATCGTCAATTGGCCATAACTCGAGGCGTGGTAATAAGAAGCAACCGAATGCCACCGCATGGTCGAAGGATCACCAAAAAAAGCTTGCTCGATATTCGTTAAGGTTTGCGCACACCCTTCTATGATCAACCCACAATGGGCATCAGAAAAATTAACAGGGATGACTAACATATTCACGGTACCTGTACTTGGCATCGCCGTCGCGTATCCTTCACGGAGGCGAACATCACGATAGGTAGGTCCTGTTAAAGAAGCATCCTGAACCGGTGAGGCTGGCACACTCGTTAAGGTCATCATCGTGATTAAGAAAAGGATTCGTTGGATCATGCTCTTATGATAACAAAAATAAAAACGAGGGTGATGATGCACCCTCGTTCTTCAACCAAACCTTTAGGCTTAGTCTTCTAAGAAATCTTCAAATTTTTCTAAGTATTGTTCGTCACTTGAACGGTAGTTTGCCCGAATTTGCCGCATCGATTGTTCAACCGAGAACGCTTTGACATTTTCTGCGTGCACCTTTTCTTCCACTAAACCACGACCCGCTGGGATCAGTTTCCCGGTGATAACGTTTTCTTTTAAACCGTGGAGAATATCGGTCTTCCCTTTGATTGCTGCATCCGTTAAGACTTTGGTGGTTTCTTGGAAGGAGGCTGCGGATAAGAATGATTCGGTTTCTAAGGCTGCTTTGGTGATTCCTAATAATCTAGGCATTGCCACGGCAGGATTTTTTCCAGAGAGCAAAGCAATTTCGTTCTTTTCGGTGAAGGTGGTAATATCCACTTTCGACCCCGTGAGCATGTCGGTATCTCCACCATCAATAATCAAGACTTTTCTTGTCATTTGGCGAATGATGACTTCAATGTGTTTGTCCGCAATACTAGCACCGTTGGATTGATACACCTTTTGCACTTCTTTGATGATGTATTTTTGCACGGCGTTCATATCAGCAAACTTCAACAAATCTTTTGGATAAATGGCACCTTCAGAAATCTTCGCGCCAGCAACAAGTTTTTCGCCAACCTTGACGCGAAGACGTGCACCAAATGGGGTATCAAATACTTGCGTTTCTAAATCATTGGTAATGGTGACTTTATAACGACCATTGTTGTCTTCGATGTGGGTCACCTTACCGGCAATTGAGGCAATGACCGCTTCCCCTTTAGGACGACGGGCTTCAAAAATTTCGCCAACCCGTGGTAACCCGTCGGTGATGTTACGACCCGCAACACCCCCTTCGTGGAACGTTCTCATCGTCAACTGCGTCCCTGGTTCCCCAATGGATTGCGCGGCCATAATCCCAACCGCTTCACCAATATCCACAAGCTTACCTGTCGCTAAGTGACGACCATAACATTTTTGACAAATTCCACCTTTGGACTCACAACCGAGGACAGAACGAATTTCAACGTCGGTGACACCGGCATCAACAATCCGTTTCGCATCGCGTTCATCCATGAGGTGATCGCCTGGGACAATGACATCTTTGGTTTTCGGATGGATGACATCGCGAATCGTAAACCGACCAATGAGTCGGCTTTGTAATGGGGTAATGATGGTATCCCGTGAAGTATCTTTAATATCGTAAACATTGGTCCCGTGATCCGTACCACAGTCTGCTTCGCGGATGATGACATCTTGCGAGACGTCAACGAGCTTACGAGTTAAGTAACCAGAGTCAGCAGTCTTTAACGCAGTATCGGCACCGACCTTACGCGCCCCGTGGGTCGCGATGAAAAATTCGGAGATTGATAAGCCTTCACGGAAAGAGGAACGAATTGGTAACTCAATAAACTTCCCGTTTGGTTTAGACATCAAGCCACGATAACCGATTAATTGGTTAAAGTTAGAGGCCTTCCCACGAGCACCAGAATTAAAGATAATGTTAAGCGGATTGTCGTTCTTGTTCGCCATTAATTCTAAAACGGAACTGGCAATCTTCTTTTGTACATCTTCTTTCCAAATTTGCACCACAAGGTTATACCGTTCTTCATCGGTGAGTAAGCCTTGATTGAATTGATCGGTGATGTCTTCAACACGACGATCACCTTCAGCGATAATGTCTTGTTTGTTGTCAAGTTTAACAATGTCACTTAAGGCAACGGTTAAACCAGAAACCGTCGCATACTTAAAGCCTTGGTCTTTCATCTTATCCAAGATAACACTCGTTTTACTCGTACCATAACGGGCGAAGACTTCTTTAATAATCGCAGATAAATCCTTAGAACCTAATGGGGTTAATAAAGGACGTTTCGCAATTAAGGCAGGAATATCCGATCCTCTTGGGACAAAGTATTCTTCTAAATCAGCTTTGAAGTTGGCTGTGTTTTTATTATTGATGAACGGGAAGTCGTTAGGGAAAATACTATTGAAAATCATTTTCCCAACCGTGGTAATTAAATACCCGTCATTCATCTTGTCAGTGAAATTCGTTTTCTTTAACGAAGCACCAGGAACGGCAATGCGCGTGTGCAAGTGGACTTGTTTAGATTGATAGGCAAGCATCACCTCGGAGAAGTCTTTGAACACCTTCCCTTCATTCACTGCAAAGGCATCATACATTTCTGCAGAAATTTCATCGCCTTTTTTTCGGGCTTTTTCTGCTTTGGTTTGATACCACTTTTTGGTATTTTCCATCGTGAGATAGAAGTTACCAATGACCATGTCTTGGGATGGGGTAGCAATCGGTAAGCCATCTTTTGGACCAAGAATGTTATTGGAGGCAAGCATTAAGTTGACCGCTTCTTCTTGCGCGGCTTTGCTTAATGGGACGTGGACGGCCATTTGGTCACCGTCAAAGTCAGCGTTAAACCCAGTCGTGACAAGTGGGTGTAAACGAATCGCGCGACCTTCGACTAATTTTGGTTGGAAGGCTTGAATCCCTAAGCGGTGAAGCGTGGGGGCACGGTTGAGTAACACTGGGTGATAAGAAATGATTTCTTCAAGAATATCAAAGACGATTTCGTCGTAGTTATCCACTTTCTTTTCTGCTTGTTTGTGGGAGTTTGCATAACCACGATCAATGAGTAAGGAAGCAATAAATGGCTTGAGTAATTGAATCGCCATTTCCCGTGGTAAACCACATTGATACATCTTTAAGTCTGGACCCACGGCGATAACGGAACGACCAGAATAGTCAACCCGTTTACCGAGTAAGTTTTGGCGGAAACGACCTTGTTTCCCTTTTAAGGCAGAGGATAACGATTTGAGTTCGCGACCCGAACCACCTGAAGATAACACAGGTTTACCGCGACGACCATTATCAATGAGGGCGTCAACCGCTTCTTGTAACATCCGTTTTTCGTTGCGTAACATCGTGCTAGGTGCATTCATGTTAATCAAGTTCTTTAAGCGGCGATTACGCGCGATTAAGCGACGATATAAATCGTTTAAATCGGAAGTGGCAAAACGACCACCATCGAGTTGAAGCATTGGCCGTAAATCCGGTGGGATGACGGGTAAAACATCCATGATCATCCATTCAGGACGGTTATTGGATAAGCGGAAAGAGTCAATGAGTTCTAAGCGTTTGATCAATTTGTTCCGGCGTTGCGTTGGCGCATTCACCATTTCTTTATTGATCGCTTGGAATTCTTTTTCTAAGTCAACTTCTTTGAGTAAGCGTTTGATCGCTTCCGCACCTTCGCCAAATTCTGCACCTAAGTGCTTTTGAATAAAGGCAGTGACGACTTCAAAGTTGATGGGTTCGCCACGGTTTTCTAAGCGATTGACAAGTTCTTCGGCGCGGGCGGCTTCATAACCTTCTAAGCGGCCTTGGAATTCTTTGATGACAGAAACAAAGTCAACGCGACCAGTTTTTTCATCAATGACTTGGCGGTACTTTAAGATTTTACTTTCGCCTGGGTTTAAGCAAATGAGGGTGGAACCCACTAAGTAAACGAGTTCTTCTAATTGCTTGGCGTTAATGTCTAACACTAAGGCAATCCGTGAAGGGATACCTTTGACATACCAAATG
Organism: Bacilli bacterium; assembly: GCA_049433705.1. Lineage (GTDB taxonomy): Bacteria > Bacillota_I > Bacilli_A > RFN20 > CAG-826 > UBA970. The sequence goes on along the minus strand of JBMTFA010000036.1, from coordinate 559 downwards.
TGCGCACATGGGGTGGCGAGTTCAATGTGACCCATCCGTTCCCGACGCGCATCTTTGGTCATGACTTCCACACCACATTTTTCACAAACGACGCCGACATACCGTTGTTTCTTATATTTACCGCAGTGGCATTCATAGTCTTTAGAAGGACCAAAAATCTTTTCGCAGAATAGCCCTTGCATTTCTGGTTTTTGCGAACGATAGTTAATCGTTTCTGGTTTCATCACTTCTCCATGGGACCATTTACGAATGGTTTCTGGTGAAGCTAAACCGACGCGGATTTTACTAATTTTATTAATATCTACCATGGTGTGCTCCCTTCCTATTCTTCGTCTTCTTCTTTAGCAGCGCTCGTGACAACTTCACCTTTTTCATCTTCGATGATGAAGTTTTCACTCACTGCCATTTCGTTTTCGTCCTCATCAAACGATAAGGATTCTGAGGTATAGGCACGGATGGAAGAATTGATTTTGCGTTCTTCCGCTAACGCATCTTTAGAGAGTTGTTCCATGTCCATTTCTTGGTTGGTTTCATCAAACAAGCGGACATCAATCGCCAA
>JBMTFA010000035.1:0-8434 GCA_049433705.1 Bacilli bacterium | reverse complement strand
TATTAGGCACGCCGCCAGCGTTCATCCTGAGCCAGGATCAAACTCTCTATAAAAAAGTTGATTCTAGTTCATGTTTTAAATTATCTGGTTTGTTCTTGTATAAAGAAAAATTGACGTTATTGTTTGTCTTGTTTTGCTTAGTTTTCAAAGATCAGTGCCCCACGCTTGCTCTCGCAAAAAAAAGGGTGTCCCCTTTTGACGTGTGCCTTATAAGGATACCAACCTCATTTGTCAAAGTCAAGAAATAATTTCGAAATAATTTACTTTTATTTCCCAGGCTTTTTCAAAGAATTTGGTGGCCTTTTACGACCTAGTTTTACGTAGGCGCAAGTAAGATTAAACCATATCCAAAATTGATTTGCAACATAAAACACTTATCCGAGTTAAAAACGCGTATTCAATAAGGATTTTCCACATGAATGATCGTGAATTTTAGATAAATATATTGATCAATGTGCGCCGGTTAAGTGCGAATTGATTTAAATCAATCCTAATCGCTTTGCATCAAGCAACAAGAATTCACGGAATTGTGGGTGAGCTATCGCGATTAATCTGGTCACTCTTTCAGCCACGTTTGCACCCCTTAATGAGGCAATGCCATACTCCGTGACAACATGGTCAACATCATTTCTAGATAAACTCACGATGGCACCAGGTTTTAGTTGAGGCACAATTTTACTAATTTCTCTAGGTTGATGCGTGATCGGATCTTTAATCGTTGCCGTTGCATGCAAGGTAATAAAAGATTTCCCACCTTTTGATCGAGTCGCCCCATTCGCCGTATCGGATTGGCCACCAGTCCCAGAATATTGCTGACTACCGATACTTTCTGAACAGCACTGACCGGTTAAATCAATTTCCATGGTGGCATTAATGGATATTTGATGATCATTTTGAGCAATCACCTCTGGATGATTCGTATAGTGCGCATCCATGATCAACACATCAGGATTATTGTTGATGAATTGATAAAGCGAATGATCACCCGCCACAAAAGCACAGACAAATTTTCCTCGATGTAATTGCTTTTTTTGATTCGTAATCGCCCCTGCTTGATATAACTTAAGAAATCCGGTTGTCAACATTTCTGTGTGAACACCCAAATCTTTTTTGTTTACTAAAGCGTTAGCAACCGCATTTGGAATCGCACCTATCCCTAGTTGTAAACATGCACCATCTGGAATTTGTTCGGCAATGTAACGCCCAATCATCGCATCTTTTTCGGAGATCGGTACATCTTTTAATTCAGGAACAGGATAGTCAGCAGCGACCAAATAATCGACATCCTTCAAAGCGATGGTGGTATCCCCATAGGTTTTAGGATAATTTGGATTGACTTCTAAAATGACAAGATCTGCTGCCTCGAGGATGCGTTTTTCATAAACGTTTGAAAGCGATAAGGTTAAATTGCCATTGGCGTCTGGCATACTTGCTGCGCCAACATAAACTCGGGGTTTCCGCGTTTGTAACAACCGAACCGCAGCCATATGTAAGTGATTAGGAACAAAGGAAATATTGCCGTTTGAATAAGCTTTTCTTAACACCGGTGATAAAAACCATGTATCGATTTGTACATGCTTGGCTAGCTGAGGATCTGTATAGATTGGATATTGACCCATCGGTAAACAATTGGTGATACGTAGGTGATGAAGTTTTGGAAAAACGGTGTGTAACTGTTGTAAAAAAAGTTGCGGTTCAGCCCCCATCATGCCAACCACAATATCATCATCGTCACAGAGTAAAGCATAAACGTCTTGGATAGATGTGTAGCGAATGTTCTTGATGTCCATTAACTTAATTTTACCTGCTTAGGGACATAATTGTAACGCTGAGAAGGAAAAAATAAAAAAACCCAAGGCAATTTCCCTTGGGCCTTTAAGCATGAAATGAAATGAATTTAACGACGGCCGCGACTGGCGGCAAGGAAACGCAACACGCGTAAGAAGATATTGATAAAGGAGATATAAAGCGCAAACGCCATGTACATCGCTTCACCTCTTGTCATCTCACCACTATTCGCAAATTGTTTGACATACCAAACTTGATAAGCAACGGTTAATAAAACAATGCCAAAGATGGCAAAGGATAAGAACCAATCAAGCGAAGCAGAACCAATAAATAAATTCACCACACTGAGTAAAATTAAACCAATTAAGGCAACGAAGGCAAATTGGCCTAAACCTAATAAACTGGTTTTGGTGGTGGCACCATAAAAGGCGAAAATCCCAAACACAAGTGCAGAGACACCGAACGCTGTGCCGATTAATTCAATGGGATAAGCAAAAGGTAACGTCGATAAGACCACACCCATCGAACCCGAATATAAGAAAAAGGGAATGGTAGGATTACCGACTCCGCGGCGTAAACCTCCAAATAAAAACCAAAGATAACTAATGATCAATACAATGGCACTGCCAACGAGTAAACCACCATATAAATCCGTGGGAATGACACCACTTGCTAACCCAAAAAACACACCAAGGGCCATCACTGCCGTGGTGGCAAGGGCAATTGCCATCCACGTGAACACTTGCACCAATGGTGAAGTCGTCGAAGCGGTGGCATACGTTTGATACGGACGTTCCATATGTTTTCCTCCTAAAGATTAATTTAACAATAACAAATTTTTATTGAAAGAAAAGGAAAATGATTAGCAATTTAGCTCAACATATTAGTGAGTAACTCACTATAAGAGCTCACTTTTAATGAAGCACCCCCAACAAGGGCACCATCAACATCCGGTTGGGTGAGGTAATCTTTGATATTGTTCGGTTTGACACTTCCACCATATAAAATTAAGGTTGCTTGTGCTCGAGTTTGATCAAACATTTCTTCAATCCGTTCGCGAATATAACTAGCAATATCTTGCGCATGTTCTTTACTCGCATTTTTTCCGGTACCAATACTCCATACCGGTTCATAAGCAATCATCACTTGTTGCATTTGTTCAACGGTTAAACCCGCTAACCCAACTAAGAGTTGATCGCGGATGACTGCTTTGGTTCTTCCATGGTCATAATCATCATTGGATTCGCCCACGCAATAAACCACGGTAAACCCTTCTTTGACCGCTTGAAGAATTTTTTTGTTACAAATTAAATTGGTTTCACCAAAATAACTCCGGCGTTCCGAGTGACCAATCAGGGTCCAATTAACGCCGATCGCTTTTAACATGCCGGCACTAATTTCACCCGTAAAGGCACCGCTTGGTTCAAAGTGCACGTTTTGGGCACTGACGATGAGACCAGGATTGGTTTCTTTCACCGTTGCTAACGCCAAGTAACTAGGAGCTACCCCAAGTAAGACATTGCCTGCATTCGCTTGGTCAACCAAAGGTTTGGCTGCTAGGGCAAACTCTTTTGCCTCACTCGTGGTGAGATTCATTTTCCAATTGCCTAATAAAATTTTCTTACGCATGGTGATTACCCAATGATGACATCGATGCCAGGTAAGTGCCCAGCATTTTCAATCATTTCTAAGGAAGCGCCGCCACCAGTTGAGACGTGACTAAAATCATGCATATAGCCAAACTGAGCTACCGCAGCAGCAGAATCGCCACCACCGCACACCGTAAAAGCTTGTTTACCTAGTAAACGAACCCCTTCACAAATGGATTGGGTTCCTTTGGTAAATTGTGGTTTTTCAAACACACCCATTGGTCCATTCCAAAAAATGGTTTTCGCTTGAAGAATAATAGTTCTAAATTTGGCAATGGTCTTAGGACCAATGTCCATGCCCATTAATTCACCTTTGATCTCTCCTTCATGGGTTTCTACCACGGTTGGATTATCAAAACTATCGGTGACCACATAATCATCCGCTAGGATTAATTTCCCTTTCGCCTTTGCCATCACACCCCGAGCATAATCCAATTGATCCGCTTCATAAGGTGAGGTACCAATTGATTTTCCTTGGGCTTTTAAGAAGGTGTAAGTCATCGCTCCACCAATAAGCACATAATCACATTTGGCTAAGAGTTCATCGATGACTTTAATTTTATCGGAAACTTTTAATCCACCCATGATGGCGACATAAGGACGAGCAGTAGGCGCAACATTCACCACTTTGGCTAAGGCTTCCACTTCTTTTTCAACTAAATAACCGATTGCCACTGGTTTTCCTTGGCGTTTTAAAATTTCCGGAATGCCGTAAGTGGAGGCATGCGCACGGTGCGCACTTCCAAACGCATCCATGACATAAGCATCCGCTAACGCAGCCCAAGCACTGGCTAAGGCTGGATCATTTTTTTCTTCACCGACTTCAAAACGGGTATTTTGCACGAGTAAAACTTGGCCAGCTTTTAATCCATTCACAAGAGCCGTTAACGCAGGCCCTTGTGTTTCTGGTGAGAAGACAACTTTTTGTTTCAATAATTCACTTAACCGGTCTGCAACAATCGCTAAATTATTTTTCTTTTTTTCTTCAATTGCTTTCACCGGATCCTTATGGGTGACTTTACCTAAGTGCGAAAGCAAAATTAATTTTGCCCCTTTCGCTAGTAAGGCTTGAATGGTCGGTAAGGCAGCGACAATCCGATTATCATCACGGATGGTTCCTGACTTTAATGGGACATTAAAATCAACACGGACGATGACGCGTTGATTTTGCAAGTTAGGTAGACTGGCTAAGTTTTTCATAGATTCCATCCTCCCGGAATAAAAACACTCACGGACCCGTGAGTGTTTAGGATTGTGTTTTGTTTTACTTTAATCCAAGCACGGTTGCGAATTGTTTCACCAAGCGAATGTATTGCGAGGTGTAGGAGAATTCGTTGTCATACCAGGAAACGACTTTAAGTAATTGCTTACCTTCCGCATTGACGAGCAATTTGGTTTGGGTCGCATCAAAGATTGAACCTGCCGTCGCACCGATGATATCGGAGCTAACAATTTCATCTTCGGTATATTCTAAGACGTTCTTTAATTTGCCATTGGCGGCAGCTTTGAATAATTGGTTGACTTCCGCTTCATCTTTGACTGGTTTCTTTAAGGTCACGGTTAAGTCGACTAAGGAGCCATCGATGACAGGAACACGTAACGCGCCACCATTTAAACGACCTTTGACTTCAGGAATGACCAAGTGTAAAGCTTTGGCTGCCCCAGTTGAAGAAGGGACGATGTTTGCAGCCGCAGCGCGACCACGACGGTTGTCACCTTTTTTCACTAAGTCAAGGGTAGTTTGATCGTTGGTATATGCGTGAACGGTGGTCATAAAACCAGTGTCGATGCCATAGGCATCATTTAACACTTTCACTAAAGGTGCTAAGCAGTTGGTGGTGCAGCTCGCACCAGAAATCACTTGCATGTCTTTGGTTAATTTGTCTTCGTTGACACCAAATACATAGGTTGGGGTTTCGCTATCGGCAGGGGCCGAGATAACCACACCTTTGGCGCCGCCAGCGGTGATATGAACTTTGGCATCTTCTTTTCCTTTAAATCGACCGGTGCATTCTAAGACTAAATCAACACCATAATCTGACCATTTGATTAAATTAGGATCGGCTTGGCCTAAGACAGGAATCGAACGACCATTAAAAATAATCGCTTTGCCATCCGCTGAGGTTTCTAAGGTACCACCAGCAAACTTGCCGTGGGTGGTGTCATACTTTAATAAATAAGTTAAGGTCTTGGCATCCGTTAAATCGTTGATCGCGACCACATCAATGCCGCCGACTTCGACGATCCGTCTAAAGGATAACCGACCAATTCTTCCAAATCCGTTGATTGCAACTTTAATTGCCATATACATAGCCTCCTGGTATTTTTACCACGGATATTATAAATGATTCACTTTAAAGAATAAAGAGTTATGAGCGAATATTAAATCGCTTTAATTCCCTTGAATAAAGTCGCTAAATCCACGGATAATGCCAACGCTAATTTTTCTAAGACCTTGATCGTGGGATTGCGCTTGCCCCCTTCTAAATCCGAAAGGTAATTACGGTTAAGATTGGCTTCTAAGGCTAAGGTTAATTGCGACCAACCTTTGAGGGTCCTTAAGTACTCAATCCGTTTGCCAAGTTGCTGTAAGGTGGTCATGCTTTCCCCGATAGTTTTTTAGCCAAAGCAAGGACACTGCGAAATAAATGATTGAGTTGACTCTTGCTAATCGGCTTTTGAAAATGCTGACTCATTTTCAAGGCTAATTCTTCTAGACTACTCGAATCATGTTTTAATCTTAAGCGACAAAGTTTTTCTAACTTGGGATGATCGAGTTGATCTAAGCCAATCACCTTATCAATGATCAAAATCGCTTCGCGTTGTTTTTTTGCAGCAGCGATGGTTTTCGCCATGTTTGCATTTTCGCAAATTTGCAAACGATTTTCCGAATTGGCAAAATCCCTTGCCACTCTCACATTCTCAAATTCTAAGGTGGCATCGGTCGCCCCCATGAAAATGAGGAAGTCCGCAATTTGATCAGACTTTTTTAAATAGAGCATGTATTTGCCTTTTCGTGGTCGTAACTTAAAGGCAAATCGTAATGATTTCACTTGTTTTAATAGCCGTTGAATTTCAGAAAGGAAATCTTCATCATCACTACTCATTTCAAGATGATAATGCGAACTTGAGGGATGATTGACACTGCCACTAGCGAGGAATAAACCAGATAAATAACCCGCAATCGCATCAACGGAAGCAAATTGTTTTAAATACACTTCTGGGGAGGAATCAAAATCTAAATGGATCGCTTTAAGAATGTCACTCACCTTGGTTTCAAAAATAATCCAATAGGTTTGCCATTGGCTAAATCTTGGCGACTGCCGATATTCAAACTTCGGGGTGATGTGAAGGACTTTCTTGGCAATTTGATACATCAATTGCGCGACTTTTGCATAACTCGTCGACAAGGTTAATTTTTCTGTACGTTTGGAAAAGACATACCGACCATTGGCCTTGACAAAACCAGCAAACATCGCGAGTTGCCGGTCCTTATCATAAGGTTTAGTGGTTAATTCTTCTTTAACAGAGGCTGTAAAGGAATGGAGTTGATCGTTCATTCTTGGTCAGCGTTTTTTTGGATATCGCGATGGATCATTAAGATGCCAACCGGAAATTGTTGTTTTAAGACATCCCCTAGGGCTTGGGAAAACACCACTGAACGATGCCGCCCACCGGTGCAGCCAACCCCAATTTCATAAAAGGGGCGTTCTTCTTTTAATAACCGGGGGATGATCAAAGAAAAATATTGATTTGCTTGGGTTAAAAGGGCTTGATACAAGGGTTGGTTTTTTACAAAGTCAATTACAGGTTGATCTAAACCGGTTAGACCTTTTAATTCTTTTTGATAAAACGGATTATCGAGCACACGGAGATCAAAAACGAAATCTGCATCAAGGGGAATCCCATGTTTAAATCCAAACGAGACAATCCCTAAGGTTAAATGATGTTTACTGGCATTAAACGTTGCAATCAATTGTTGCCGGAAATGGGTCACGGAAAAGCCGGTGCTATCAATCATCACATCGACTTGATTTCTTAACGATTCCACTAACCCTTGATCGCGTTGAATCGCTTGTAACAAGGTGTAACCTTCCGTTTGTAAGGGGTGAATATGACGGGTTAATTTATAACGAAGCACCAAATCATTTTCTTTGGCAACTAAACACAACATGCGGAATTTAAGCCCAGAAATTTTTCTAACACTATCGAGAGCACGTTGGGCATTAAAAAGGGAAATGCTCACGACAATATTCGTTTCCGTTAATTGTTGATGGATATGTTGAAAAAGTGAATAAAATAAATCAGGTGGTGGGTTTTCAATGCATTGGTATTTCATTTCTTCGAAGGCTAAAATCGCCGTCGATTTACCCGCCCCCGACATCCCTGTTAAGATAATCAGTTCACCACGCATGTTTTTATTATAAACGAAATCGATGTTGTTTCACTGACAATTATGGTTTGAGAAAGGCGCTTAAATGTTTGCCGACAAGTTGTCCTTGGGCAATGACATTTTTGACTTTTCTTGTTGCTTTACTTTGAACATCACCGATGATGAAGAGTCCAGGTACTGCCGTTACACCATCTTGATTGGCAATCCCATAACCTGCTTCATCCAATAATTGCGGGAATGCTAAAATCGGTTGATGATTGGGAATCCATCCCAAAATCGGGAAAATCCCATCGACAAGCATATCTTGTTCGCCTTGAACTAAGCTTTGGTAACGGAGACCTGTCACCACTTCTTTACCTAAGACCGCTGTCGGTGTAGCGCCTTCGATGACTTGGACATTACTGAGTTGATTTAATTTCACCAATAAATTTTGTGGTGCTTTCCCAGGTTGGGGAATCAGCATCGTGACATGGTTGCAAAAATTAGCGAGGAAGATCGCTTCTTCGAATGCATGCGCATCACTACCAATCACCGCCACATCCTTATGTTTAAAAAAGCCGCCATCACAAGAAGCACAATAACTAATGCCTTGACCAAAAAACGT
>JBMTFA010000034.1:0-8498 GCA_049433705.1 Bacilli bacterium | reverse complement strand
AGGGCAATCCCTAATGGCATCGCTACGGAATTAATCATCGTCGAAATACTGGTAACACGACCCATATAGGCAGGATCGACTTGTTCTTGAATCACCACGGTTATCGGGGTGTTATAAAAAGGCAAGGCAATTCCTTGTAAAAGCATTAAGCCAAAATAAATATAAAAGTTGCTAACGATACCGAGCATCAGCACACCAAACCCCATGATGGAAATGGCAATCCCAGCAGTCACAATCCGATTTTTAAACCCACCCCACCAGGCGACAAGGATTGCCCCGAGGGTCATCCCTGATGAAAAACCAATTTCAATCATCGTTAAGCGGAAAAGATCCGTCCCATAAGTTGTAAAGGATCTCACCACTTGTAAGGGTGATAAAAACGCAACCGGCGAGACAAGCACCAAGACGATGAACAAATAAATGAAAAAGGGAATTAAAAAGGTGTGACTTCTTACATATTTCATCCCTGCGACAAAATCTTGAAACCCATTGGTGGTCTTTGGTTTATCTTCATTCACATGTTTAGGAATGGTGACAAAGATAAGCAATGTCCCTACGCCTAAAATGGCAGTGACGGTATCAATATAAAACAAGAAACCAATACTAAACCAGGAAATGAGTAAGGCCGCTAAGATGGGCGCCAAGACATTAAAAGCAGATTGAATCCCGGTTTGAATCCCTTGAATCCGCATCAATTTATCTTGTGGCACCATTAAGGGAATCGCCGCACCAATTGCCGGTCCGTGAATCGCTTGGCCAATCCCGCGAATTGCTGTTACCACGATTAACATCCAAATTTCAATATTACCTAAGGTAAAAATAATCGCGGTGATCAAAGTGACAAAGGCAATCGACGTATCGGCAATGATAATCAATAACTTCCGGTTCATTTTGTCGGCAAGTACCCCAGCAATCGGAGAAAAAATAAGCAAAGGAATAAATGAAGCGATGATGGCGATGGTGAGAATGGTCCCCGACTGTGTTTCTAAATTGATATACCAAAAAATCGCAAATTGCACGAGTAAAGATCCCACCAAGGAGATCATTTGTCCTGTAATAAAATAAGTGATGTTGCGTTGCCAAGATTTCATCTTTAAAACCCGATAGATAATATCACAAACCAGGATGGGCAAGTTGCCAATCCTTTTTTAACATGCCATAGATACTAGAGTCTTGAAAACCATCATTCGCTCGATAATATTGTCTCAAGACCCCTTCGTGTTGAAAACCTGCCTTAATTAAGACGGCACCACTGGCAGGATTATAAACGGAATGATGGGCTTCAAGACGATTAAAACCAACGACCCCAAAAGCATAATCAACAATTGCGGATAAGGCTTCACTTACATAACCTTGGTTCCAATAACGTTTCATCAAGGCATAACCGACTTCTCCACGTTCAAAACCATCATGAATAGAATGAATGCTAATGGTCCCAATCAGTGGCCCTTGTTTTAATTGAATCCCCCAAATATAAAATTTTGGATCGGGGTAATTACTCATCCAATAACTGATGATGCGTTTGGTTTCATCAACGGAAATATGCGGTTTCCAGGATAAATATTTCACCACCTCTGGATCGGTGGTCCAACCCAAAAACATACTTTCCGCATCCGTTAATTGCAGCGAACGCAAGATCAGTCTTGTCGTGGTCAGTTTTAAGGTTCCTTGGTGATTCATAAGCGAGATTGGTGAATGATTAAAGTTTCTAAATAAACGCCATACATGCGTTGTCCTTCTATTTTAACAAAATTTACGAACTGCAAGATGAGATCACCACCAGGAGAATGAAACCATCCATGGACCATCATTCTCGGTGTGGCGGTTAGGTTTAAGGGGATTGAAACTTGATTAACAGTTAAAAGAAACGGCATGGCCTCATCTTGTGATTCACTAGTAAGAAAACTTCCAGAAAATCCGAAGGAAACTTTTAAAATCCCTCTAGGTAATGATGAGACCGTTAACGATTGATTCAAGGTATCAAATGCAATTGTTTCTTCACCATAATCAACGGTCGCATTCGTGGTGACATTCAATGGATCAAATTGCAGGCGAAATATTTCTGTGGGAAGTGGTTGAAAATAAAACGCAAGTATAAAACTTATTCCGCTTAAGAAATAAAGACCAATCGTGATCAACGTTAAACCACGATTTCGACCTTTCATTAATATTCTTTCGGGAAGACAAACCCACTGCGTTTTGTGTTCAGTGGTTTAATCATTTGTTTAATCAAATCGGCTTTGACTTTTAGGTGCGGGGGGATCGATAAGGCTTCACCTAAGGTTTCATAAGGTTCTTCTTCATCAATGAAACCAGGACCATCGGTTGCAAATTCAAACAAGACCCGAGGATAGACTCGAGCATAAAGTGATTGAAAATAATAACGATCAACAAATCCCGAATTTGGGATGTGGTTTTGCAGTAAATGAATACGCCAATCTTCTAATTCATCACGATTCTTGATGCGGAAGGCAACGTGATGAATGGTGCCATAACCTTGGATGGCTTGACCCATCAAGCGTTGGAAATCAATAATCACGCCGGCGCCGTTTCCTTTGGGTGCCATTTCGTACAAGGTGAGCGATCCGTCTTTGGCAACCTTGGTAAGTCCCATTAATTTCGTTAATTGAGTATCCATTAAGTTGGCGTCGTTGACACGAATAAAAATGGGTCCTAAACCGATGATGGCAAATTCATCTGGGACTGGACCTAAGTGCCAAGGTTCACCAGCAGGAACACCTTCAATCCCTTCATCAGAAACTAATGTGTACATTTGCTCATCGAAATCAACAAAGTTTAACCACTTTCTTCCAAGATTCGTTTTAATCGGCTCATGTTTGACTTGATAACGTTGAAAACGTTTTAACCAATATTGCAAACTTTCATCCGTTTTGACGCGGAAGGAGGTGCGGTAAATCTCATTGGTGCCTCTGACCGCCTTTGCACTCATGCCAAAATCAAAGAACGTCATATCTGTACCAGGATTACCACGATCATCTGCAAAGAATAAATGATAGGCGCGAACATCATCTTGGTTGACGGTCTTCTTCACTAATCGTAGGCCAAGGACGCGGGTAAAAAATTGATAAATATTGGCAGCGGAACTTGTAATCGCGGTAACATGGTGAATGCCACCAAGGGGTAAAGGTGATAGGCTCATAAACTTAAATCTCCTAACACAAAGAAGGTTAGATTCCCTCTCGTTAATAATTGGTGATCTTCGTTGTACAACTCCACCACGGTTCGAAGCAAAGATTTACCCGCTTGAATGACGCGGCCTTTGGCGATAATTTTAGTTTCAATCGTTGCCGCTTTGATGTAGGAGACATTTAATTCAATCGTGACAATTCTTTTCATTTTCGTTAAAGACGAAATCGCAGCCACTGTATCAATTAACCCCGCTAGGGCGCCACCATGGACAGATCCAAATCGATTTAAGTGGTCCGGTTTCGCTTGCCAATGAATTTCTGCCACACCATCATCAAGATGAATGAGTTTTGGATCTATAAAATGATCGAAATTCTTTTCTTTAATCATGGATAAATAATGATTTTTTAATTTTTCAATTAGATCTTGTTTTATCATAAAAGCATTTTAGATGCGTTATTTTTCCTCGTTAAATATAATAAACGCAACTGAGGGATAATACTATAAATTTACAACGCCCACTCAGTGATAAAAAGGAGTTGGTCATATGGTTAAAAATGTATTTCTTCTAGGATTCCTCTTATTTATATCGAGTTGTGCCGCCCCTTCCCCTTCTTCAGAATCTTTTTTATCCTCTGAATCCTCAACCACTACAAACTCCAATATTTCAACTGACATTCAAGCAAGTAGCGTTACCTCGTCTTCCGTAATGGTATCTAGCTCAATGTTACCTTTAAACTCTAAGTGGCGAACGGCGATGGGTGGTAGTAGTGTTGATTTGTCTCAATTTTATGGTACCAGTGAAAATTTAACTGAGAATTTATCGGCTACTAAAGTTGTTGAAGTTCAAAAAGTTTTGAATTTAGATGGCAGTCTTTATGGTTATGTTTATGAGGCGTTAGTTGATGGAAATGGCGGAAGAAACTCAAATCGTTTTCGCGTTGGATTAGCTAACTCTTTATACCTAGGTTTTGAATCTGTGTCAGAAAAAGAACACGCAAACTTTGGTGATATTATCATTAATGCGTTGAAAAATTCTTTAAAAGGTACCACTGCCGTGTATACAAACGCTTGGGAAATTATGATTAGAGCAAATGAAACCGTTGCAGCTGGAACCGCTTCTGAAACAATCAATCCGATTGCTGATGCGCTTGAATCGATTACCACTCACTATTTATCACAAATTTAATGTAGAATAAAAATTGAGGAAATTACTATGCCAAAACCATTTATTCCACCGATGAAAGGCAACAAGACACCTTTTCAACCGAATCAACCAAAACCCGTTATCAATCGTGGCCCAGTCTCTGTGCCAAAACCAATGACTCGCCGGCCTGGTGGTCGCGGCGGTTAAATTTTTGCTTGCTTTACAATTTTCGGTCATCCTTTCATTGAAACGATGACCTTTTTTATTTATCATTATCAACAATGGAACGAACCATTATCGGGATTGCTGGCGGCACAGCCTCAGGGAAAACCACCCTTGCGGATGTCTTGCTCACCCAATCCGGAGAAGGCAACGCCGTCATCGTTCGTTTAGATAACTATTATCGGCACCGTTCGGATTTATCCCTACCAAAGCGGGCATCTCTTAATTATGATCACCCCAATGCCTTTGATGTACCGTTAATTTTGCAACACATCAAGGCGCTTAAAGCTGGCAAATCTATTGCCCAACCCACCTATGACTTTGTCAACCATCTGCGAGCGAAAAAAACAACCTTAACGCTTTCGGCCCCGGTGATTATCGTTGAAGGTATTCTCACCTTCGCCATTCCCGCCTTACTAGCTTTGCTTGATTTTAAGATTTACGTGGATACCCCTGCTGATATTCGGGTCCTCCGCCGAGTGCAACGCGATATCGAAGAACGAGGTAGAACCTTTAGCAGTGTGACCACCCAGTACATGAAAACTGTTCGCCCGATGCATGATTTATTTGTTGAACCTTCGAAAGTCCATGCCGATGTGATTGTCCCAGAAGGTGCGTACAATCCAAAAGCGACCGACTTACTATTAACAAAAGTAGCGTCGATGGTCTCAGAATTTAATCGCAAAACTCAAAAGAAAAATTAATCTATTTTATTTTGATTGCGTCGCGATGGGCCGCTTCAATCACTTCTCTAACTCTGGTAAATTCTTGAGGATCATTGAGTTCTTTAAGTTCTAAGAAAAGAATCTTTTCTTTGGGAACTTTGTAATTTTTATAGATGCGTCTTAACACATCGTAATAATTGTCATAATGGAAATTTAAATAATCTTCTTGGCCCTTTTCAATGGTTCTTCCACGTTTTTTAACATAACGGAATAATTCATCTTTAGGTCTAACCAAGACGACTTGCATATCTAAATCAGGGAGCCGTTTTAAATGGGCATCGGCAATCGCATAGGTTAACGCTACTTCGGTTGCAGACATAAATCCTTCTAAACGAAGCATTTCGGCAAAGACGAGGTTCGAGTATAGGGTCGAATCACAAATCACATGTGGCAAGTCTTTGGTCTTCCACATCAACAAGAATAAGGCACTATAAAACGCGTTTTGAGATAGCAACGCGAAGGTTTCTTTATCTTCATAGAAGTAGGGTAAATAAGGATTCTTTTCCACAGGTTCTTCTAATAAAGGGTAATGGTAAAATTCGGCAAGCATTTTTGCTAAAGTGGATTTACCAGAACCAATCGGTCCCAAGATGCCAATGCGCATAATCGTCTCCTTTAAATCTTTTACCATTATAGTCACATTCACCTTAAGTTTTTCTCCGACTTTATTTCGATGAAAAAAACCACCGAAATCGGTGGTTAATTATCGCGTTTTTTCGATTTGTTAATTTTAACCTAAATCAATCTTTTTGCCTTTGAGTTTAAAAATGACGGCTTCGCAAATATTTTTGGTATGATCACCAGCCCGTTCGAGCGTTCTCAAAATATTAAATGTATCCATCACACTTAAGACATTATCAGTCGTCACCACTTTAGGAATATCATGAAAAGCTTTCTTTAATTTGGCATCAATAAACTGATCTTGATTGGCAATATTATAGGTTTCTTCTAGAACAGGTTTAAAGAATAGATCAGTGGCCGCTTTAAACATCTTTAAGAAATCATCAAACATTTGATCCATATCGGCTTTAAAAGGGGCATATAAAGGTTTGGTAAGGATGATAAATTCGGAAATGGTTTTGGCATAATCCCCAATCCGTTCAACATCATTTGCAACACGAATCATGGCAATCGAAGCGCGTAAGTCCTTTGCCACAGGTGCTTGGGTTGCCATAAAGGATAAGACCGTTTCATTAATCAGTTCGTCTAAATTATTGACTTGTTCATCGCGTTTAATGATTTGTAATGCAAGTTTTTGGTCGTTATTTTCTAGGGCCTTTTTTGCATCTTGATGCATGGAAAGCACTAACGCAATCATCTCTTTTAAGTGAGATTCAATGTTGATAATTTCTGTTTCAATAAGGTTAGCCATAAGGTTCCTTTCTTAACCGAATCGACCGGTGATGTAGCTTTCCGAACGCGGATCCTTGGGGGTCGCAAAGAAAGTTTTGGTCGCATCGACTTCAATCAAATCACCTAATAAGAAGAAAGCAGTTCGATCTGAAATTCGGGCAGCTTGTTGCATCGAATGTGTCACTATGACAATTGTATAGTTTTTCTTTAGTTCTACAATCAGTTCTTCAATTTTTGCAGTGGCGATGGGATCGAGTGCGGAAGTTGGTTCATCCATGAGTAAGACTTCTGGATTCATCGCCAATGCCCTCGCTATACATAAACGTTGTTGTTGACCGCCAGAAAGCTCTAAGGCCGGTTTGTTTAATCGATCTTTGACCTCATCAAATAAGGCAGCATCTTTAAGGGCTTTTTCTACCAATAAATCCATCTCTTGTTTACCATAGTGTCGTTGACAGCGTGGCCCATATGCAACATTGTCATAAATGGACATTGGAAAGGGATTAGGCTTTTGAAAAACCATTCCCACGCGTTTACGAACATCAATCACATCTACTTTTCGATCGTAAATATCAATCGAGCCAAATAAAATGGAACCAGAAATCGTTACGTCTGGAATTAAATCATTCATGCGATTGAGCGTTCTTAAAAAAGTGGATTTACCACATCCGGAAGGACCAATTAAAGCAGTGACGCTTTTTGCTTGGATGGTTAACGAAATGTTTTTAAGTGCGTGATTTTTACCATAGTATAAATTTAAGTTGTTTACAATAAACGTATTATCCATCTTAAAGTTGGGTTCCTAACCGCCCCTTCATAAAGCGAAAACTAATAAACTTTATCGCTAGATTAAGCACAAACACGATCAATAAAATAATCATCGCAATCGTTGAGGATAGGGCAATATTTGCAGGTTCATCTGTCATGAGCGAATAAATATGGACCGCGAGTGAAGTGGATTTATCCGTTAACGTAATCTCATCTCGAATAATTGATCCAACTGCAAAGATTAAGGCCGCAGATTCGCCAACGATTCGTCCAATTGCCAGGAGGGTAGAAGCCAAAATCCCAGGAATGGCATTGGGAACAACCACCTTAAAGGTGGTTTGTGTTTTGCTTGCCCCTAATGCCAATGATGCATAACGATATTCATTAGGAACAACTCGAAGACTCTCTTCGGTGGTACGGATAATCACCGGTAATAAAATGACGGCTAAGGTCATCGCCCCAGAAATTAAATTTCCCCCTGTGGCAGGCGATGCAGTATTTGCGGTTAAAGCAACAACCAACGGCACAAAGACTGCCAATCCCAACAAACCAAAAATAATGGAAGGAACACCGGTAAGAATTTCAATAAACGAACGAATGGTTTGGGTAAAGCGATTTTTTGGCGCGTATTCATTCAAATAAAGCGCAGCACCAATCCCGATTGGTAAGGCAATGACAAGGGTCAAACCAATCAGCCACAAGGTGGTGATGATAGAACCTCTAATCCCGCCACCTTTGGTGGTGACTTCTAATTCATAGATAGAGTTAGAACTTTCTAAATCGGCAATTAAACGTTCTGCTCCTCTTCTTGCCAAGGAGGTGGAAAGATCGTTATATGAAATTTTAGAGATTAAATATTCTTTTAATAAGGGAAAGGTATCTGGTCCAACGGTGGATTTATTGATGAGGGAATTGAGTGGGGATTGAGGATGAAGATAGGCAATCACAATCGAAGGTTGTCCTAATAAATCAACCCCCTCTTCAACACCAATACCCCATTTTTCAGAGTAAAAAACACCAGCATCTAGTGATTCTGTTACGGGGTAATTTCCTGGTTTGTCAAAATCTTCAATCGTAGCAAGATATACATTGGATTCGTAATTGTAGGTGATTAAATCTACATTCAATAACCCCCA
>JBMTFA010000033.1:0-8505 GCA_049433705.1 Bacilli bacterium | reverse complement strand
TTTAATGTCTTAGAAGGCCAATATTCAACGAACCCTAGAGATGGCTCTGTTCGCGTTTTAGAATTTAAAGAAATGGTACAAACCTTTGCTGCCAATGATGTACGTATCATCATGGATGTGGTGTATAACCATACCGCCAGTGCGATGGGTTCAAACTTTAACATGCTCGTGCCTGGTTATTACTTCCGCTTGAATCCAGATGGGACGTTCTCGGATGGTGCTGGTGTCGGCAATGAAACCAAATCAGAACGACCGATGTTTAGAAAATTTATTGTCGACTCGGTTAAATTTTGGGCGGAAGAATATAAAATCAAAGGGTTCCGTTTTGATTTAATGGCACTCATCGATGTCGAAACCATGAATCAAGTGCGCGCTGCGCTCAACGAAATTGATCCTGACATCGTCATTTATGGTGAACCTTGGAAAGGGTTTTCCGATACAACCTTGCCGCTAGATCAACAATCCAACACCTACTCGGTTTACAATCGCCTCAACGGGATTGGTGGATTTAACGATGCAGGTCGCAACGGGTTAAAAGGCGAAAACAATTGGGGCAACGGCACCGAATATGGTTGGTTCCAAAAAGGGGAAAACGATAACGCGAGTAGTCCTAGTTTTATCAATCGTGTCAAAGGGATGTTAGCAGGGATGAATGGTGATTATTACAACACCACGTATCAAGATCCTCAAAAAACGGTTAACTATGCTTCTGCCCATGACAACTTAACCTTATATGATCAACTGCAAGGAACGGTTGGCATTGAAAACGCACCCAACGCGAGTGTTGGTGTCAATGCCTTGGTAACCTTTGGAGCGGGCATTCCCTTTATCCACGCGGGTGAAGAAATCATGCGCACCAAAATTGCCGAAGCAAGTGATGAAAATCAATATGTCTTTACTATCAACGGACAACGGATTTCTCATAACTCCTATAAATCCTCTGACTTTACCAATAGCTTTAAATGGGATCGAAAAGTAACCTACTACGCCCAATTTGAACGATACAAAACGATGGTTGACTTAAGACGCAATGGGCTCGCCTTCCAACTTGAAACTGCATCCCAAGTGCAAACCAAATTAGATTTCTGGAATTCACCTTTAACTTATTCCACAATCGGCATGGCGTTAACCAATGACCAACAACCTTATTATGTCTTTGCCAATGCTAGAGAGGCTAGAAACAGTGGTACGCTCACTTCGGTGATTGCATGGGGTACAAGTGCGGATCAAGTGGAAGTCCTCTTTGATAGCACCGGTTATTACGACACCGGCACGTTACTCAATGGGCAAGTGCTGATGCGTCCCTATCAAGTCTTACTCGTCAAACGTCGTTAGCTAGCTGGTTTATTATTGGTTCGCTTTTGTTTGATTAATACTTTAAAATGCCGGTAATCTAACACTGAAACTAGAGATAACATCAGTAACTGAGCAAAGGCATACCCAATAAAGTTATAGATGACATCGACAAACGTTGGACTTCTGCCTGGAGCAAAATACTGTAACCCTTCAAAAATGAATGCTAAACCTAAACCTACCACAAAGGTAAGAATTAAATAATCACGTTTTTTATTTGTAACAGCAAATGTATAAAACGTTAAGAAACCTAAAATCCCGTTTAAAAAATTAAGCCCGATATGACCTATGCCTTTTCTCACAAATAAATAGATGGATTGAATCATATCCTGAGTTAATAAGGATGCAGGAATAATGTCAATTCTTAATGTTGCTTCAATCGTCGGATCCATCACACTGGTTGCCGTGATGGTCACCGTTCCTACAGATTTGCCGAGAATAACACCAAAATCACCAGCACTATTCACCGTGGCAATTTCAGGATTGCTACTGGAATAGGTTAATTGACGATCGGTGACATCAACGGGATTGAAAGTTGGGCTTATATTAATGGTTCTTCCTGCTTCAAGGTAAGGGCCAGTCGCAATCGATAAACCAACTGGAAAAACCTTTTCAATGGTAATGAGCACTTCATCTCTTAAATTCGGATTGGTATTACTAAAAGCTACAATGGTCACTGTTTTACTTTCATAACCTGCAAAATTAATGGGGGTGATCAGACCAAAATCATTGACTCTTGCAATCCTGGTATCACTCGATGTAAAGGTCGTTTGTGTATCAGTCGGAGTCGTCAAACCAAAATCAACAGACAAACTAAATGGTCGACCAACATAGCCTATTTCTGATCCAGTTAGGTTGAAGGTAGTGGGTTGGGTTACTTCAATAAGATCCACAATCTCAATTGAGATGGCCTTTGTGAAGTTCCCGATCGAAGCCTGAATCTCTGAGGTACCTACAGCAATACCTTTGATAATACCTTCGTCACTTACGGTGGCAATGTTAGGGTTGGATGAAACAAACGATACACCCTCGCGTTTGGCATTGATGGGCAAGGGATTCGTAATCGCAATTTTTGCGGTGGTCTCTTTTTCAATCGTGGTGACAACGGTTTCACCAATGCGCGCTTCCATATCAAAACTGGTTAACGAAGGAAAATCAACTACTTCAATTTGTAATTCACCAAAAACATTGTCGGTTTTTGTCGTAGCCCGAATCGTGGCAAAACCAAGATTTCTCGCCACAGCAATCCCGCCATTGGTAACTTCAATAATCTGCGCATCACTGGTGGTCCAGGTCAAACCTTTATCGGTTGTATTTAGTGGATCAAAGCTCGCTGTAATCCGATTCGACGTTCCGAGATAAATGGATGTGGCTTGATCTTTTAGTGAAAGCGTTAAAGCGGTTGCGGGCGTTAACACCACCTCGCCAGGTGGTAAGATGGCGCGTGCCACATTAATGATCACTTCAGAAACGCCTGTCGATAAATCATCAGACTCTTCTGAAGAAACCAAAGAATTACCCCCAATGAAGAGGCTGCTTAAAATGAAACTTGTAAGGAACCACCACCGCAGTTGAAGCAATCTTGATTTAATCCGTTGCATACTAAACCCCATCATACTAGTGTGCGATAAACCAATGCAAAAAGATGATATCGATATCATACCACTTTAGTGCATAGTTAGGATAGATTAATTGGTAAAACCTTTTGGATTTTTTTGCTGCCAATGCCACGAGTCTTTACACGCGTCTAACACGGTTTTTTCTGTCTTCCAACCTAATTCTTTGAGGGCTTTATTCGCATTGGCATAGCTTACCGCGATGTCCCCCGGTCTTCTTGCCACGATTTTGTAAGAAATGGTCATACCTGTTGCCTGTTCAAATGCTTTCACCATTTCTAAAACGGAGGTGCCTTTGCCTGTGCCTAAGTTATAAACAGCAAATCCTGGATTGTCTTTTAATTTTGCTAATGCAGCGAGGTGACCCAACGCTAAATCCACCACATGAATATAATCCCGCACCCCGGTGCCGTCCACGGTTGGATAATCATTGCCATAAATGTTAAGGAAAGGTCGTTTGCCAATCGCCACTTGGGTAATAAAAGGCATTAAGTTATTGGGAATGCCTTGGGGATCTTCACCAATGAAACCTGAAGGGTGGGCGCCAATCGGATTGAAATAACGAAGGATGATCGCTTGTAATTTTGGATTGGCTTTGACCACATCTTCAATGATCATTTCATTGATGAGTTTGGTTGAACCATAGGGATTCGTCGTTCCCCCGACTGGATCTGTTTCTACCAACGGCATCTTGCTTGGATTTCCATAAACGGTTGCCGACGAAGAAAACACCAATTGGTACACTTGATGGGCAAGCATGACCTTGATTAAGGTTAATGTCGAATTCAGATTATTGTGATAGTACATCAAGGGTTGACTGACGGATTCACCCACGGCTTTATAACCAGCAAAATGAATGACGGCAGTAATTGAATGCTGTTTAAAGATCGCATTTAATTTCGTTTCATCCAGAACATCTAACTCATAAAAGTGAGGTTGTTTTCCGGTAATGATTTCAATTCTCTTTAATACTTCTGGTTTTGCATTATAAAAATTATCAACGATGACAACCTCTTGACCCCGGTTTAATAATTCAACAACGGTATGGCTACCGATATAGCCCGCACCACCTGTCACTAAAATACTCATAAATTCATTATAAATTATTTTGCATAGACAAACTGAAAGAAACCATCTACTTCTTCTCGAGTACTAAATTTTGCAAGGAAGAAATAATCACCCATTGCTAATGAAATTGGATAAGGATAGGAATTTTCAAAGACAAGTTGACTCCCGTATCTTTCGCGAATCGCATGAAAGTCATAACGATATTGGTGATGATTTTTTCTAGCAGCATTTGCGACAAAATAGGTAGGATGGGTTTCCTGAGGTAGAGATTGATTGGTTGCGATCACTTCCGTGTAAATGTGATACGCATTGACACTATTTGCATAGTTAATCATTTCCATCGTATACCCGCCTGGTGGTCGTAAGTTCGCTTCAAGGGCAATGAAACTTCCCGCCTTGCCCAAGTGAGGATAATCTTTAAGTAAGCGGAAAAATTCAAAATGGAAAAACCGTTGATTTAAACCAAAGGCTTTCACGGAGGCTTTACCTTTTTGGATCAATTCATCGGGTAACGTCTTTAAGGTTAAGTAATACGTTTCCGCATCTTCATTGACAATTGAAGCAATGTTTATCGGGAATTGGTGACCCGTATAAAAAACTACCTCACCTTGTGCATTACTCATCCCATCAAAGGAATAAATTTCCCCTTCAATAAATTCTTCAAGGATAAAGACCTGATCTGGTTTACGGGCAAAAAAGTCTTTCAATTGGGCAGGGGTTTGGAGTTTATACGACACTTGGGAACCGACCCCAATATCCGGTTTAACAAATAACGGATATCCGACTGTTTCTCCAAAGGTTAAGGCACTTTCTAAGGTCGTTAATAATTGATAACGGGCCACCGGGACACCTGCTTGTTGATAAAGAGGTTTCATCCCTGATTTGGATTGATACACTTGCAGTTGACTTGGTCTAAGTCCATTAGGAATGTGAAAGTCTTCGCGTAATTGAGCATCATATTTTAACCAGTGTTCAATGTTGGATTCTAAATAATCAATCGGGCCAAAGCGTTCAATAAAGTAAGCAACCGCTGGTTTAAGATTCGGATAATAGTTCATGTCGTGAACAAAATAATACCCATCCATGTTGTCTTTTAACGCCTGTGGTAAATAATGATCTTGGACATCCCCAATGACCAGCACCCGAAAGCCTTGTTTCTTTAAGCCGATGGCAAATTGAAAAAAAGTGTAAGGAAAAATGGGAGCGACTAAGATAAAGTTTTTCATTTGCTGCCTATAATCTATCAAAAAACTTATTTGACGACAAGGATTAGTGGATCTTTAAGGTTGAGGATCCCTTGGATGACTTTCACCTTTTGTTGACTGATTAAGTCAAGATAATCGCCATCCTTTAAGGTGGTGTAAATTGTCCGTGGTTCCTTAATTAAATTAAAGTACCCCACCCATGTTTGGGTATGACTCGATAAGGTTGCTTCTATCATATGAGCCTGTAGTGGATGTTCATTGACGATAAATTTACGCGCTTCGGCAAACATCGGCAGTTTTTTCATCGCGACTAAGCCTTGGATAAAGGCATAAAAAGCTGGATCTTTGATGTGAAGGTTGATCGGATCTTTTTCAAATAAATCGGGTAGTTTGGTCGCGAGCACTTCTTGGCCAGCATAAAGAAAACCAATCCCAGGTTGGAAAAATGACCAAGCGGTGAGATTTTTTAAAACGGTGAGGTTACTGACTAGTTGATGAATACGACTGACATCATGGTTTTCTAAAAAATGGGCTTTGACATAATCCGCTGGATAAATATACCCTTGGGCTTGCACCATTCTTAAATAAGTGGAGAGGGGTTCTTTTCCCTTTAAATATTGTTGGAGAAATTCATGAACATCATAGTCATATAACATGTCAAAGACTTGATACATTTCCGCATCACTATGCGCGGTATAGCCTTCTCCGCGTAAGTACTGAATAAAGTGAGGATGGACGGATTCGGACAACCAAAAGGTTTCAGGATATTGACTCCCCACTATGGTCTTCGCTTCTTGCCAGAAGGACAAAGGCAATAAAGGTGCGACATCACAGCGATACCCATCAAAGCCAACCTTAGACCAATACATGAGTACATCCATCAAAGCTTCTTGAACATCACGCCGGGTTAAATCTAAATCCGCAATATCTGACCAATCACCAATCCGATTCGCGAGTTGGCCGTTTTTGTTGTAATAATATTCAGGATGTTCTTTCACCCATGTTGCATCGCGTGCGGTGTGGTTGAAGACAATATCCATCATCACTTTCATCCCGTGTTGATGCGCAGCATTTAATAATTGTTTTAGACTCTTTTCATTCCCTAAAGACGAATCAATCGCATAGTAATCTTGAATCGAGTAAGGACTACCGACGGATCCTTTTCTTGCCACTTGGCCAATGGGATGAATCGGTAACAAATATAAAATCGTGACCCCTAAGGCTTTTAATCTTGGTAAATCCATTTGGACTGCTTCAAAGGTACCTGCACTAGAATAATTACGAACAAAAACCTGATAGATGGTTTGTTGTTTTAACCATTGACTCATGTTCATCGCCATTCCCCTCCTCTAAAGTAAAACGACAAGGATCGATAAGACAATGATTAGCCCAAGAATAATCGCGGAGAAAATCAATAAGCCTTTTGAATATTCCATGATTAGGATCGGAGCCGATTCACACGTTGATACGTATTTAAACCAAAAAGGACAATGAGAGTTTTAACTGGAAAGCCAATGACAAAGAAGGCAATTTGATTGAAGTAAAGGGCAAGCGGCGGAATCCCTAAATACCAGACACGCCATTGCACACCCCAAATGATGCTAATCAAAATTTCACTCACTAAGACAATAAAAACAATCGCTTGCGGAGGTAACGCCTGCATCAAATTTTGCTTTTGAAACCGCCGATCCACTTGTTGCATAAAATAAACAAAGCCAAAAAAGATGCCTAGGGCAATGATCGGTAAAAAAATTCTTACCCACACCGTGGATAAATCGACATCAACAAAATTGCCACCACCCATGTTAAAGGTATAAGCATCACGGGAATAAATAAACCATACGCCGTAACTAAATAGGGCAAACAAGAAAAGATAACTTAAATAATTAAATCCAGGAATTTTTTTGATCACGTCTAACCCTTGTTTTAGTAACCAAGGAAGGATGCCAAGAACCGCTAAACCAATGGTGACGTAAGGGGTATAGGTACCCACAGAGTTAATCATAAATCCAAGCAAATCGATACTCGCACCCACCACAGCACCGAATAAAGGGCCGACGATGAAAGACGCTAAAATAATCGCACTTGAACCAAAGGCAATCCGATTGACTTCACCAATGGGAATCATCAAGACGCGTTCTAAAATTAAGCCTAAGGCAATAAAGAAGGCCGATAAGGTGATTTTGCGAATGATGGAATTGGGCATGTTGGTTACCTCACTTCAAAAGTTTTTGTCGCACAAGGCCGATAAAGGCAAGCGAACCTGTGATTAATAATACACCATTATTTGGAATGCCTTTTGTTAAAACGTGGATGGCCTGTTCATAGTCCTCAATGATCGGTTCATTGATCCCGGGAAAATCGCTTTTTTTTCGGGCTCGAGGATGGGGGAAAGTGGTTATAAAAATATGTTTGGATAACCCTCTTAATTGGGCAAGCATGGGATCGATCTCTTTATCTTTAAAGGCGGCAAACAACACATAGAGGGAACGATGATCATGGTGAGTCATCGCCTTAATTAACGCTTCAATCCCTCCAGGATTATGCGCCCCATCCAAAATGATAAGCGGGGATTGTTTGATCACTTCGAATCGGCCTGGCATAAAGGTTTGGTAGATGGCTTGTTTGATGGCATCTGCTTTTAATGGATAGCGAGATTGAAGTATATCGACTGCGGCTAACGCTAAGGCAGCATTTTCCAATTGATAATTCGCTGACATCGATAAGGTGAAGGGTGGATACTTTCCATATCGAAAACTTAAGGGAGGATTCGCGTTGTTCACTTGGTAAGGTTGACGATGATAAAGCGGTGCCTGTAAGGATTGACTTACCTGTTCTACCACACGCATCGCCTCTACTGGTAAGGGTCCAACTAACACCGGAACCTTGGGTTTGATGATGCCAGCTTTATGATCCGCAATGGAGGCTAATGTATTCCCAAGATAGGCACGATGTTCTAAAGAAATATTGGTGATGATACTTAACACAGGTGTAAAGATATTGGTCGCATCAATCTTGCCACCCATCCCCACTTCTATGATGGCAAAGTCACATCCTTGATCATGAAAATAGTGAAACGCTAACAAGGTTTGCATTTCAAAGGCAGTCAGTTCATATTGGTCAAATAATGGTTGCCACTTTTGAAAAAAAGCAAGAATATAATCATCACGGATTTCTTCTTGATTGATGTAAATCATTTCTTGAAAACGTGACAATGCTGGCGAGGTAAAAAGACCAACCTTTTTAAAACGAGATTGATAAAG
>JBMTFA010000032.1:0-8613 GCA_049433705.1 Bacilli bacterium | reverse complement strand
GTCAACTTTCATTTCTAATCTTAAAAAAAGCATTTCAAAAGTAGCTAAACCTTCTAAACCAAAAACTTCAAAGAAAAAATAATTTGCTATTTCTTCATTTCACTTTAGACTAGGATCTTTTTTGTCTTTTCACTTTTATCAATAAGATTAGTCCAGAAATGCTTGCTAACGCTAAAACGGTGTAACCAATGGTGGCCCATGGAAACGTGGTTTGTGGCGGCATGGTTAATCCCACAGCCCCTGGCACACGCGCCGCTAGATAATTGAATCGCCCAACCGCTTCTCTAAACGTCGATCGATCTTGTTCATTGTTCTCATTGATACCGTTGATAATCGTATTTGGTGCATTAAAAATCAACGTTTTTGCTGCTGCACTCATCCAGCCATATTCTGCTTCCAAAGCGCGAAACGCTTCTTCCACTCTTCCGGCAGCAAACATCCCCGCTCCATACATCACATACGTTGCCCACGCTTTGGCTTGTTGTAATGGGGTGATAATGGGTGAAGCAACCGTAAAGGGGATAAAAGGTTCAGTCATTGGAATAGCTTTCCAATGCATGGGTACATAATCAAAATCAGGGGTTACCACACGATGGTCTCTTTGAAACCAGGCTTCTTCAATTGCGATCGAACCATAACTTGTCTCGACTGAGTTTGTCAGATCTATTGCTTCAAGTAAATAAGGCGAAGGAAGATTAAGAACAAGCCAGATTAGTTCAATCGCTTCCCAAAATTGAATCGGATGGTTCGGCCCTATGGTTGCGCCATTTTGACCAAATCCGAAAGCAAGCGGGACAACTAAACTAGAAAAAGGGAGCAAAGTTATCCCTTCATCAAATACATAATTATTTTGATTGACGATGATTTTATAATCGGCCATGGAGATGGTTTCTAGGGTCGGATTATAAATTTCAATCCAACCTTGATCAACAGGATGAAAGCTTGTAATGATGGGGAAATAACCTACTAAAGGTGTGATTAAGGTTGCCTCATTAGTAAATTGAAATGTATAAGTCGATGGGATGCCATCCGTTGTGACGGTATACGTATGCGTGGCGAGAATAGATGCATCAAGGGTTTGGGCAAAACTTCTTAAACCCTGATCGGCGGGGAGTTGATTAACATCAACACTTTCTCCTAAACCAAGTTTAAATAGTTGCTGGGTTGGTACAGTAAGGATGGTGAATAAAGTTAGAATCGTTACGGATAAACTCATATGCTTAAGTTTAAAGCATTTCATATATTTTTTCACATAAATAACCTTAGGGGAATCATCCTCCTACCGATATAATGAATCTATGAAAAAAACACCATTGTTGTTCTTGTTGCCATTAATTTTTGCTTGCACCCAATCAGGAACTTCTTCAGAAGTTTTACCTACCGCGATTGCATCCGTGGAAGGGTTAGGCAATACCACAACCACGCTTGGGCAATACTTTAACCCTTTAAAAGGGATTGCGTTGATCACCGATACCGGTGAAGATTATGCAAATCGGTTATCAATTAAAGGGCATGTTGATTATTCCCGGGTTGGTACATATGACTTAACCTATATGTTGGATGAACCCACCGTCACCTATACCAAAACCAGAACCATCACCGTTACCGAAGGCAACTTGGTGACATCTACCAATCCCAAATCCTATGTCACGACCCCATTTGCAACGCTAGGAGAAGGATCGTATCGCACTGGCAGTGCCAGTGATATACGTCACCCCGTGAATCCGAATTTTATCGAAGCCGATTTATTAGGCAAACCTGTCCCCACCAATCAATGGTGGACCACACTAGCCATGTCCAATCAAGGTGGCAGTAATGGGATTTATAACAATCCTTTACGGTCTTCTTACACCAATGATGGGGTCGAAGTCACCAATCCTGGTGAAGGCTTTACCCAGTTTTGGAATCCAGAAGGCAACATGACGATTGCTCAATTTTCTTTGGGTGGTTTAAAAGACTTCTTTATCAAGCCAACCAGTTTATCGAGTGGTTATCAAACCAAAGTCATCGACTATAGCGATAACACGATCAAGGTGGCCATGCGCAATAGTAATAGCCTATTGGATCAAATGGTCATCACCCATAATCAAGGATCTCCTTATGTGTTTGGAGAAGTGGGAACACGTAATCCGATCACCATCACCGCAGGGATTGATGGGGTCGGTAATTATGAATACTTTGATTTAGCCGGGAATTTATTAACCGGCAAAAGTCTTGAAGGCGAAGGCATCATTATCAAGCTAGCGAATCGCCATGTCGGATATCAAACCAATCCACCGGCATCTGTAGGTCAACCCATTTTTGCCGATCGATATTTTTTATTAAACTTACCGAGTAATTCACAAATTACCATTAGTAATACTGGGCATCCCCAAGGACTTTACCATCGCTTATCGATTTTATTAGGCGACGCGAATTACTTTTCCTTAGGTGCGATCGGCAGTGTCAGTGAAGCTGCTTTTTATCATCAACATGCGTATCAACTTCCCTTAAGAGGTCATGGTTTATACACCGTGGATCGAAACACAAACCTCGTGAAAAATCGAATGCTCGTGCAAACATCCCAATTACACGATGACATGGATGAACCGATGGTACTAGCCTTACTTCCGCATCATCATAAACTCGTCAAAGAAACCGTGAGTGCTTACAGCACCAAAACAGTTCGCGAAACGTTAAAGATGCTGGTGGGTCATCAATTCCATTATGATTTACGGTTTAACGGGGTTGTCCCTTCTTATCCTTTACCCACAGGGACTGCGTTTAACGCGACCACGATGGCAAGTTATTTAGCCAACTTAAACCAGCAAACCGATCCGCTGAATCCGGATAACTTCTTTAATTCACCAACCCCTTATTGGAATTCGAAAGCCACCTATCCTCTATCCCAAGGCACATTGATTGCAGATCAACTCGGCTTAACCTCCGTCCGTGATCAATTCTTGCTCAAACTTGA
Organism: Bacilli bacterium; assembly: GCA_049433705.1. Lineage (GTDB taxonomy): Bacteria > Bacillota_I > Bacilli_A > RFN20 > CAG-826 > UBA970. Next base: position 5,657 of record JBMTFA010000032.1, on the reverse strand, counting down.
AAGTCATCTGGTTGATTGGTTTACGTTTACCAATACCGAAGATGCGAGGTATTTATACCATAATGACCGCTGGGGAACGACGTATTATTCTGATAATGAATTTAATACTGCCAGTGAAATTTCTGATCATAGTTTCACCCACGGTTATCTTATCTTTGCCTCCGCCATCTTAGGGAAATTTAACCCTACCTTCTACTCGCAATATCGCGAGATGATTCTCTTGCTCATGCAAGATTACATGAACCACGATCAAATGGATTTACGCTTTCCTGCCTTAAGAAGTTTTGACCGTTATGCCGGCCACTCTTGGGCGCACGGCTTTGGTAGTTTTGCGGAAGGCAATAACTTAGAATCCACGGGTGAAGCAATCAACAGTTGGGTTGCCGCCTATCACATTAGCCAATTAGAAAATAACCAAGCGATGATGGATGCGGCGATTTATGGTTATGTGCATGAAACGTATGCGGCCCAACAATACTGGTTTAATTATGATCAAGATATCTTTAGTCAACGGTATGCAGAATACGCGGGTGTCGCGGGCATGATTTGGGGTGGTAAGTATGACTACGCCACTTGGTTTGGTGCCAATCCTACGTTCATCTATGGGATTCAATGGATTCCCACGGGTGAATACTTAGGAAGTTATATCACCGGTGCTTCTAAAAAAGCTCGCTTAACGACCATCTATCAAAAATACTTAGCCGCGAAAGGTGGCAGTGTCGACCGTTGGTATGCGTATATGTGGCCGGTACAAGCCTTGGTGAATCCAACCCAAGCCTTAAGTTTATTTGATGCCAATAAAATCTTAACGGATGAATATCCCGCTGAACTTTCGATGGCGTACTACATGATTCACGCTTTACAAAATTATCAATATAAAGTCGACGATGCCTTTATGCAAATTCATCCTCAAGTGAGTTCTAGTATTTACCTTAACCAAGCCAATGAACGAATTGCCTTGGTTTATAACAGCAGTAACCAAGCCCGTACAGTTACCTTTATCGTCAATGGTGTCAGTCAATCTCACCAAGTGAATGCAAATGCATTCAGTGCTTTGACTTTACGTTAAGGTTTTAAAAACGACGAATAAATAATTTTCTTGCCTGGAAATAAGCGGTGTTGAATCGTTTCCATCACTGCTGCGGTTTCACCAAATGCGGAGGCAATATTTTCGCCTTTACCTTCATAGGTCGAGGCATTTCCTATCGCAAAAATATTCGCTAAATTCGTTTCCATCAGGTGATTGACAAGCATGCCTTGTATGGATGACTTAACACCCCAATCTTGCGTCAGTTGCGGCATGACAGAAAAGCCATAGGCGACAAGGATGTCATCCACGATTAAAGTCTTTTCTTCACTTGATGTTTTTAACCTTAATTCAATGCCTTGTGGTGTCCTTTTGATGGCGCTTATTTCAGCAGGTGCGAGTAAAGTCCCTTTTATTTGGAAGCTTGCAAGCGATTGATTCATCGCCCGGAATTCAGCGCGGCGATGGATGACCGTCACCGAGGAAGCAACAGCGGTTAATTGATTAGCCCAATCTAATGCGGAATCGCCGCCACCAAAAATCGCGATCCGTTTATTTTGAAAAAGATTTGCTTGATGAAAGCCATAATGAATGTGAGATAAAATCGACGTATCTTCAATGGCCACCTCTAGTTTTCTAGGAATGAGGGAACCTGTGCCACTGGCAAGGATGATCATTTTTGCTTGATACTTTTGAGCTTGCGTGGTGATGACTTCATATCCACCTGGGATAGAAGTGATGGACTTAAGGGTTTGATGAAACACCATGGGAACATCCTTTGCGTATGGTTGCCATTGAGCGATTAAATAGGTAATGAAAGCATCAGCACGGATTGCAGGAAATCCAGGAATATCATAAATCGGTTTATCGGGATAAAAGGTTGTTAATAATCCACCAGGAATCGCTAAACTCTCTAAGATGGTTGCCTTGATGTTTCTTAAACCGGCTTGGAAGCCGGCATAGATGCCAGCAGGACCTGCGCCAATAATGATTAAATCTTGCATGGTTCTTATTATAATTCCTTTCTCCTCGAAAAGAAAAACTTACCTTTCGGTAAGTACAATTCTTGGTTGCGGGGGAAGGATTTGAACCTTCGACCTCCGGGTTATGAGCCCGACGAGCTACCAGGCTGCTCTACCCCGCGATATAGGCGCTTAAGCGCTTGTTTAGATTAACAAATTTTCATTGGGATTTCAAGGAATATCCCAAAAGCTTTTAAATTTTGGAGCAAGCGACGGGAATCGAACCCGCGGCACGACCTTGGGAAGGTCGGGTATTACCATTATACGACGCTTGCACGCCTACCATTTTAACGGATAATCATTAAGGAATAAAGGGGAAAGCCAAGTTTGTATTTTACCTAATTTGTGATACGCTTTCTAAGGAAATTGAAAGGACGACTCATGAAACACGTAACCTCTATTTTTCAAACCATCCTCAGTGGCATTGCGGCGATTTTTGCGACCCTTGCTCTGGTTATTGCTATTACCGTTCCAGGACCGATGGGACCGAGCGGTCCATCTGGTGCTACCGGTGCATCCGGATTACCAGGAAGTAATGGGGTCGATGGAAATGACGGATCGGATGGGGCATCTGGTGACAACGGATTAAGCCCAACCATCGGTGAAAATGGTAATTGGTGGATTGGGGAGGAAGATACGGGTGTATCGGCTTCCAATCCAGATGGCATTAAAAACATCGATTTGCCGATGACAGATGTTGCAATGAATCTAAACGAATCTTTACGTGCCCAAGCTGAACCTGTAAACATGCCAAGTACGGATGAAGAAAAAATGGCGTATGCCCAAGCCAAAATCGCAGAAGGTTATATAGGTGTGTCTTCCGTTGAAGTCTTAATGAATTTACCGAATATGGATGGTCGTTATGTGTTAGTGGATGACATCACCTTTACCAATGAAGTTTGGCAACCGATTGATCAACAAGTCGGAGATGACGTTGATTATTTTTCCGGGGTGTTAGATGGGGCAGGTCACACCATTACTAACCTTAATACACTGAATTTAAATGATGCTGCACCCCTTCAAGGTGTTGGGTTATTTAATCGCCTTGAAAATGCAGACATTCTTAATCTTCAATTAAAAGATGTTTCGTTATTGAATACTGATTTAAGCCAACCCATTTCAGAATCCTTTGGTGCGCTTGCGGGTGAAATCATTGATTCAACCATAACCAACATTACGTTAACCAATACTGTAATCAAAGGATCAACTAATATAGGTGGATTGGCCGGAAGAATTTATTTATCTTCACTTGTCCAAATTACCGCGGTTGACACCATCATCATTGGTGATGAAGTCTTGGGCGGTTTGACTGGCTTACTTGAAAATAGTCAATTAACTGATATCGACGTGCAAAGCTTTATTCGCGGGGATCGGTCATACCATGGTGGCATTGCTGGCATCTCAGCAGAATCCTCATTGATTCGCGTTCAAAGTGAATTGGTAATGACCGATAATTTTCGGGTTGATGCAAATAATCGAAATAGTCTCGGTGGCATTTTTGGCGCCTCTTCGTTTGATCGTTTATTCTTTGTAGAAACCTTTGGAGCTTTTGAATTTTTTCCGATTGAGGATTTGTATACCTTAAGAAACGTCGGTGGCGTTTTAGGAAATGCTTATAACACCATCTTAAAGGATGTCATCAATGATCTTACAATCCAGGTGTATTTAGATGATCTTATTACCACGATTAGAATTGATTCTATTGGGGGATTGGTAGGAGAAGCTCTCTACGTGAGCATTCAAGACAGTCTCAACCTTGCCAACATAAGTGTCTTTCCTCCTGCTAACGGACTTGATTTAAATGTCTACATGTATGTGGACGATCATCCAGTGGAATATATTGGTGGTTTGATTGGTTATCTTAGAGGCACAGCGACGATCTATCGCTCGGTTAATTTAGGTCAAATTAATGGGCCAATTGAAGTCGGAGGGATTATCGGCTCAACCGGTATTTCACCCGAGTTTCTCCATCAATTGGTTGTCATGAAAGAAGTGGCCAATTTTGGCAGTGTAAACGGCGCCTTCATTGTGGGTGGTTTTATGGGGATTAGTGATGAGCGAACCAACGTCTTCATTGTGGACGCGATTAACTACGGCAATATTACAGGCACTGAATTTGTCGGTGGGTTTATCGGGATCGCTACCCCCATCATTGATGTGCATGTCTACCTTGTTAATGTCTATAACCGTGGTGTGATTACTGCCGATTTTACCGCAGGAGGTTTGATTGGTGGCGCGATGCCTTACCATTTAAACATGGATATTTTCTTATTTGGTCACATTCATCTGATCGATAGTTTCAATGCGGGTTTAATTCGCATGGAGACCTTAGGCTTGGAATGGAATAATTCTTATCAAGCGACCTCAGGTGGGGCAATCGTCGGTGCTCGATTTATCCTGACCAATATGTATGGTGTCAGTTATCTTGCCCAATTCCAAATGATTGCCGAACAATACTATGACTTTAACGAAAACCTTTGGATTACCACAGGGCGTACACTCAACGTGGCCTTATATGGTGCCGGAGCGGGAAGTATCCTTGAAATCACCACGATTGAAAATGCAAACTTTTACTTTAATCCTGACATGTTTTTATATCAACATACTTGGGATTTTGCCACCGTTTGGCAAACGGGTGGTGAACCCTTTGATCATTTACCCATGCTGCAATTTCTATTCCTTATCAACCTCGACTAGCGTAAAATTAAATTGATGATAAAACATATACATTTCCACCTCTTTTTCCTCCTTTCTAGTATGACCTTAATGAGTTGTGATATCCCCTTTCCATCTGCATCTAGCAGTGCAATAACTATTTCTTCTTCCTCATTATCTGTGAGTGAATCTTCCCTCAGCAGTGCCACGACCACTTCCTTGGTATCTTCCACTTCTAGTGTGAGCAGTATTGAAGCATCCTCCAGCGTTTCAAGTGCTTCGAGTGAAAGCACCTCCAGTAGTAGCGTTGCCAGCAGTAGTCCAACCAGCAGCAACGTTCCTGTCTTTACCTTTACGATTGCCAGTAACGCGCCTGCTTACTATCAAAACATAAATCCGCAATTAACTGGGGAAGCGTTAAAGCAAGCCTTGGATTTACTCATTTCCACCAATGTCAATGTTGGTTATGATTGGTATCGGTTTGAAACGGCGGATGAATCGATGACAGAAACCAATAAAGTACTTACGATATATCCACGTCGGAATTATTTAAAAACGGCGCACGTAAATGGCAACGCTGCCAACACCTGGAACCGGGAACATACGTATCCCCAATCCAAAATAAGTGGAGCCGCGGTTAATGATAATCACCACATTTATGCGGATGATTGGAAAACCAATAGTACCCGTGGTAACTATAAGTTTGGGATTGTTACTAAATCTGAAAGTACGCGAGTCAAAGATTCAAGTAATACCGTTACCGATAATTATGTCGGTGGAGGTTTCTTTGAACCTAATGATGCGGCCAAAGGCGAAGTTGCCCGCGCCACCTTATACATGAATACGTATTATGGTTATACCTTAACCGATAACTTCCAAACTGCAGAAATGGCCGTTTTATGGGCGTTACAATTCCCACCGACGGATCGCGATATGCAACGAAATAATCGCGT
>JBMTFA010000031.1:0-8696 GCA_049433705.1 Bacilli bacterium | reverse complement strand
TAACTTTATTACCATTGTCTTCGCAAAGATACTGGGTCACCGTGGTAGGAATTAGCGTGATGCTGCGAGCAATGTTGCCGGTGTTAACCTGTAAATGTGGGGCAACGGTTTGAATAGCGTCCACATCCTCATTGGCCAAAATCACCCCAGATAAATACGCTTCTTCATTCCACAATGCTTCCACGGTGGAATTACTAAAGAACCGATTCCCAAATTGACCTTCCACTTGGTTATTCGGATAGAGGGTGTCATAAGTAAAACCACCTTCAATAAAGTTTTCATTCACATACACTGAGTTTTTGTCCGTGGATAACGTTGGGCTTTTCACAAATCCATGGGGGACATTTTGATACAAATAATCATCAATACCTGAAATCGGATTGGGTGTAGGACTCTTCGTATAGGAGTCATAAACATTTTGCATGATGTAATATTTCACACCGAGGAACGTATCAAGGTTATAACGTTTTTCATGATAACCCATGGACCATCCGCGATAGTTATAATTCATGTGTGAGTAATTATTAAAATCGGATAAGTAGAAATTATAGAGCGAGTGAAACGCGGTCATACCCGCGTACCCTAAGCGCATGCCTAAGTTTGTCGATTCACCCGCATTTAAATTATAGATCCGATAAAAATCATCATCCTTCGCTTGAATCTTTTTCACCACATCGCGTTGATCGCGGATTAAATCAAGACCGTTATCTAAACGGTTGGGATAACTGATTAACCCATGCATGTTCATGATGAGGGTTCCCATGACAATCGCTTCAAAAAATATCGCCGTCTTCATCGTTTCTGGCAAGCTCTTTTTGCGATAGTCTTTCCGTAAATAGAGATAGACCGCAATCATGTAGATCATCGCAAAAATACCAACGTAAAGTCTTTCATTCATTGCGGTGAAGAAATAGCGATTTTCATTCGCAAGGGCGACCAAGAAAGCATAAATGGCTAGGGTAATGATGATGGCAAATGAAACATCATAATACCAACGTTGATACTGCATGCGCTTTTCGAAATTAACTGCGATATAGGCAATTAAAATGGTGACCACAAAGATTTGCCAACGCCCATAGTCAATTGTAAATCCATGAACGAGTTGATACGTGATCGGGGTAAATAGCATCAATAAAACTAAACCCAAGGCTAAAAAATGCGACCACTTCTTCTTGTAAAAATTATGAATGAGCGATGGGATTAACAGCATCGTTAACGGGGTATACACAAACAAACTGGACACGGTGTTGTCATAACTACCGGTATTAAACAACGTGCTACTGCGATTGCTCACCGTTGGAAATAAAAAGGAAATAAGTGGATAAAACTGATTGTAGGGTTCTTCACCGCCTGCTTGATTTTGCCAAACAGTGAGGAGTTGCCAAAACCGTTGATATTCCTTCGAGTCTAGAGCAGCAAGGAGTTGATCAAGATACCAAGCCTCGCCAACTCGATTCGAGGTGACCGCCACCATCACCGAAGGTAAAAACACATAAGCGGCAAGCATTAAGCCAATGGCAAAGGCGAGCACCCCTAATCCTGCGATTTGAGCATTCACTTTCAATGATCGATTTCCTGCGGTTTGTAAGTATCGAAACGCCGCATAAAAGACCGCAGTAAAACTCGTTGACACTAGGAAGAAATAATTGGTGATCCCCATCAAAAATAAACTCAAGGCGAGGAAGGAAACATTCCGTTGTTTTAAAAGTTTTTCAACGCCGAGTAAGACCAAAGGAAAGACGACCGCCACTTCCATGAAATGATTGAACCAAAGGTAATACGCCATCCATCCAGAAAATCCATACGCCATGGCAAACAAGCGAGCGTGGTTTTCTTTAACATTGAATGATTTCAAATAGAGGCGAAACGTTAACGATGCACCCACCATTTTGCCAATCATTAAGATGGCCAACCCTTGGGGCACCAAGCCACGAGGGAATAATAAAATCGGCATAAAGAAAGGATTTAAATAGTAATAAAAAGAATTTGAGCCAATATGGTTAGACCCTAAATAAGTCGAATTATCCCAAAGGACAAACTCACCCGTGCGAAAGAAGTGCGTCCAATCATCATACCCATTTAAATAAAACGGAATTTGTTGTAATACATAATCCCCACTTAAAGGGATGGTAAATAAATTTGTAAACAACGCATACGCATAAAACATTACGCCCATCAGGGCTAAATATGCAATGTAACGAAGTAAGGATTGCGGGTTATCCCAAGCGTCACGAAGCCATTTGGTTTTTAATAACCACTGCCGATGTAAAGTGCGCGTCCATATGGCAAGATTCATTGTCTATATTATACTCAACGTGAAGATTTTTTCTCGCCGTGTCGTCCTTCAATAAATGCTTTCATTAATCCGGGTAAAGGAGAAAAGAAACTCAATTTCTTTTCCGTTACCGGATGGATCAATTCTAAGGCATAGGCGTGCAAGCCAAGGCGTTTGATGGGATTGGTATCCGCGTGGTACTTGTCATCGCCAATCACCGGATGACCAAGTTCTTTGAGGTGGACACGAATTTGATTTTTTCTTCCAGTGTCAATTTTGACATCCAAAAAGGCATGCTGTTTGAGTTCTTTTTTGACCACATAATGGGTGATGGCTTCTTTGCCTTCATCATCTTCATATTGTCGAGAATACATGAGTTGGGTGGTGGTTTTATGTAACCAGGTATGAATCGTTTTTTGTTTTTCTTTAGGAATCCCGTCGACAATCGCATAGTATCCGCGTTTACTGACAATGCTATTCCATTGTTTTTGCATTTCATCACGAAGATCTTCTTGCTTACAAAACATTAAAACGCCGGAGGTATCCCGGTCAATGCGATGCACCACATATAACCTTGCATGCGAATCTTTTTCCCGAACATAATCCATCATCACCCGAAATGCGGTTTGACTTTTTTCATTGTCAGAGGCAATCGTCAATAAACCGGAAGGTTTATCAATCACGAGTAGTTCTTCATCTTCATAAATAATCTTCGGCGTTGGGACTTGTTGTTCTTGGGCGCTGTATTTGCCAATCATCACGATGTCACCAGGGGTTAGCACAAAGTTATATTGACTGATCGGGGCACCATCCACCATCACTTGCTTTCTCGTTAATAAGGATTTGATATTGTTACGACTCATATGCTTTAATTCCGCTCGTAAAAAATCAATTAAGATCATCGATGTTTTCACCGGATAACTTTGAATTGTTTTAGCGAGTTGTTTTTGTTTTTTTAAATTTTGCATATAATTTGAAACTTGTTAACGGCATGCGATTGCGTGACACCGGTTGTCGTCTAGCCTCATCTTCATACCAACCGATAAACCGATAACCTTTTCGTTTCGCTTTTGGTAAAAGGGTGATATCTTCGCCAATATGGAAGTAACTCGCAGTAAGGGAACCGCCATCAACCACATAATCAATTCGGCGTTTGCGTCTTAAGAAAATGATTAACCCTACCAAGCATATCAAACCGGCGCCAATGATGTAACCGAGAATCGTTTGCTGACCATAAATCGTTAACGTCACCGTTTCGGAATAATAACTCACCGTATCGATGACGGTGCCACCTTCACTGTAAATGGGAATGCGATAGCGCAATCGATATTGAAAGGTACCATTGCGAAAAGGCGCAAAGGTAGCCTTGTTTGCACCCCCGATATTGTCAAATTGATTACTATTCATGGGAGCTGCTTGCCATTGAAACCGCACATCTTCGGCTAAGGGAGCGTATAACGGCATCCTTAGGGTCATTGTTTTTGAAGCAAACCGATCCCCTTCAAGTGATGGCGTTAACCTTGCTGTGCCTAAGGCGGGATTTAGATAATCCCATCGGGCATAAAGTGTTGTGTCTTGGTTGATGGGTAAATCAAAATCATGAAAGCTCATTAACGTTGCATCCGAGTACCAACCACGGAGGCGAACATTATCACGTTGAATAAAATCATCGGGTGGTGAAAAAAAGAACGCGCCAGCTTCTAAATTAAATTGTCGTTGTTGGGTGTCATTGACAATCGTAAACGTCAGGGTCACAGGTTGTGCCAAGGAAGCAGGCACAGAAGGGGTGAAGCCAAAGCACAAGGCTGCAGCGATGGCCCAACCTGTCATCTTAGTCCACCTGATTAAAGCGTTGCACGGTCATTGTAATCGTTAAATTACCATTCCGTTGTCGTAAGTCATCCATCATTTGCTTTTGCTTCGTCGCTTTCTTGACCACGATATGGTAGGTCAATTCAAATAACGTACCAAAATCAATCGTACGAACACGGTTTAAAGCAAAGGATAAGCAATACTTGGTTAAAAGGTCATCGAATAAGTTTTCATAATTTAAACTTTCGGGGACAACAATTCGTAAAGCCATGGTTCGTTCAGACGTTTTCCCAAACTTCAAAACATACAAGACAAAGATCACCACCATCATGAATAAGGTGAACACCACTGCATACGCGACATAACCGGTTCCGGTAATCACCCCAATGACCACGGTTAAAAGCACATAGGCGATATCTTCAGTATTACGTTGATTGGAACGAAAGCGGGTTAAGGCAAATAAGCCACCGACGGCGATGCCGGCAGCAAGATTATTCGCTAACATAATGATCAACACAGCGACGACAGGTGGCATAATTGCCATCGTCCAAGGAAAATCGGACACAAAACCATCTTCCCTTTTAATAAACATATAAAAGTAAGCGAGGGAAATCCCCAAAATGACAGAGGCCAGCATCACGACTAATGCAACTTCGACGAGTCCAAGCTGAATATTAAGATTGTCAAACATGACTGCGTTTCTCCTTTGCAAGGCTATATTCATAGGCCTTGCCATACTTTGAAAATGAATTGAGGTAAATGCCTAAGCGGGCGAGGGTTTTGGCAAACCATAGTGGCATTGCTTCGCCCACTTTTACTTCCATCAATACTTGATTTTCCGGAAGCAAAGGCGTTCCTAATTTAGTGCTTTCAAAATCAAAATCATCATATCGCGTATAGATATGTTGGTCAAATGTAACCCGAAATTCTTCATCTTTTTTATCAAAGAAAGCTAATCGATCATATTCAATGAAGACTGCTTTTCTTAAATCATAGATGGAAGTGATGTAATGCAGTTCTTTAAGAATTTGTTGATCAAAATATAAATCCCTTGCAGGAATCACCCCTTGGTCCATGAATGTATCAATTTCGCCAAGACTTAATCCTGCGCGGCGTTTCGTGACAATCCCACGAACTTTTCTTTTCACTTCTAAAAAAACTAAATTTGTGTCATCGCCTCGGCGACCGTATTTGCGAATTCTCAGTTTTTCTTTAAAGTCCGGTTTTAATAACGAAAGGGAAATCAATTGGTGATTAGGCGTATCAAAGTAAACATTTCTTAAATGATAAGGCAATCCTTGCCGACAATAGGGGTCTGCTTTCATAAATCTTCGAATCGGAACGAGGATCCGATTAAATTGTTCCTTCGTCAAAAGAAACTTAATTTCATACCGTTGAAAGACATTTTTTTCTTGGTTCATCTTATTTATTATATCTTTACAATTGCCAAATAGTAAGGCGAGATTGACACTGACCGTTTTGGTCAGTACAATAAGTTTGATGAAGCCAACCCCTCGTAAAGAAAGAATTATCAAATCGGCAATTTTTGTTTTTGGTTCCTTTGGAAAAAAGAAAGCGAGTATGGACATGATTGCCAAGGCTGCTCGGGTTTCTAAACCACTCTTATTTCACCATTTTGGTTCCAAAGATAAACTCCTTAAAGCTTGTGATCAATACATTCAAACCAAACTGATGGTATTGAGTCAAATCGATATCAAGGGGCTTGGTTTTTATCCAATGCTCACCAAAATATATCAAGCGAAATTAAACTTAGAAAAACAATGTCCTGGGTTCTTTGCTTTTATAAGCTTAGACCAACAAAAAGCACCGGGATTGCCACCTAATCCAATGACGCCGGCGGATAGAGGAAAACTCAAACCAGGAATAAACCCAGATCATGTGTGGCAGTCGCTTTACTACTTAACACTAGGTTATCAATCAGAATTAAAACAGAAAAGTGCGGAAGGGAAAGATTTATTTCAAGACTTTGAAGATTCTTTAAGTTTGTTCGCAAAGATGACTCAGCAATAGGAGGCCAAGAAAATGGCAAATTTATACGAAATTAGACACCTTCAGTATCGTTATCAACCCAAACAAGAATATGTGGTAAAAGATCTCAACCTCAATATCCAAGAGGGACAAATTTTTGGTTTACTTGGTCCTTCAGGAGCGGGTAAATCTACCACCCAGAAAATCTTAATCAAACTTTTACCTGGGTATGAAGGGGAGATATTATTTCGCGGAAAACCTTTAAAACAATGGCGGCAAAATTTTTATGAAAATATCGGGGTTGGTTTTGAAATGCCTGTGCACTTTAATAAACTAACGGCGGAAGAAAATCTAAAATACTTTGCCTCGTTGTATCAACGCAAGATTGATTTCCGAGCCTTGTTGGTTCGTGTGGGGTTAGGTGAAGCGATGCAGCAACCCGTTGGCCAATTCTCTAAAGGGATGAAAATGCGCCTTAATTTCGTCAAAGCGCTTCTCAATGATCCCGAGGTGTTATTTTTAGATGAACCCACGAACGGTTTAGATCCAAGCAATGCCCGAATTATCAAAGATATGATTTTAGAACAAAAGCAAAGAGGAAAAACGATTTTAATTACGACTCACTTAATGGGTGATGTTGAGGAATTATGTGATGATGTTGCATTTATTGCCCAAGGTAAGTTGATAGAAACTGCCACACCCAAAGCCTTAAAACTTAAATATGGTAAACGCGAATTAAAGGTGGAATTCCTTAATGATGAGCAATTGGCCTCGACCACATTCCCTTTGGATCAATTAGCCAGTAATCCAAGTTTTCATCAATTAATCAAAGAAAAGACCATCGTGACGATGCACTCTCAAGAAACGTCCCTCGATAAAATCTTTATTGAAATCACAGGTAAGCATCATGACTAAATTGATCGGTTTAGTCAAAGGTGAAATCCTTCGTCTATGGCGATATAAAATTACCTTCTTTGGTCTACTTGTCAGCGCGATTTGGTTATTGATTCTTGCCTTGGTCAACAAAGAGGAGGCGAATGCGCTATTACCCCAATTGCTCATTTTAGATGGTGGGTTGATGGCGATTATTCTTCTCGCCGCAGCTTATTACTATGAAAAGCAAGAAGGAACAATGAAGGCGGTTTTGGTTTCCCCAACCTCCCCAGCGCTACTCCTTCTTGCCAAAGTCATCGGTGCTTTGTTTGGCAGTATGATTTCTCTATTACTGATTTGGTTAACCATGTTGGTGATTCATCAAACGAGTTTCCCTATTTTACCCGCTTTTGGTTTTGTGGTGTTATTAACCTTAGCGCACTTAAGTATTGGATATGTCTTAATTTATTTAAGTACAGACTTTATGGACTTGCTAATTAAATATATTGGTACAGTCCTTGTCTTATTTAGCCCCATCCTTTTGGTAAATCTTGACGTGATTCCTGAGTCCTGGTCATGGATTGCTTTGTTATCACCGACCTACGCTGGTCAATTCGGACTTGGTCACTTGTGGCAACCCTTATCTATCGAAGATTTATTGCTGAGTCTGCTTGCATTAGCCATCTACCCACTTGTTTTGTTTCCTTTTTATATCTTGCCTAAATTTCGTCAGGAGGCGGTCAACGCATGAAAAAATATTTTGAACTCTTTCGTTACGAACTAAAAACGTTGTTGCGAGATCCATTAAATTTATTCATGCTCATTTATCCTGCGTTTATGTTGGGAGTTGTCGGTTGGTTAGTCCCCACTATCCTCCTTAGAACAGGTCTTGATGTTAATGCGCCAGAATATGCGATCAGTATGATTTTACTTTTTCTTACCATTCTTGCGATTGGCGGTTTTATCTCTGGGGTCATCCTTGGTTTTTCATTACTAGAAAATAAAGATGAACAAACGATTAAAGCGATTGCTGTTTCCCCAATCACGGTTCGTGGTTACACCTTATTTAAAACCATCTATGCATTTATCTTTGGTGTGGTGGGTAATTTAGTGATGCTATTTGGCATCAAATACTTATTTGGTGAGGCTTTTTCTTTTCAGTTTGGCAACCAATCGTTTGGGATGACAACCCTTGATAATGGAGCAATCATCGCATTTTCCTTCGTTTCAAGTTTAATCACGCCCACCGCAGGGGCGTTAATGGCGGCATTAGCAAAAAACAAAATTGAAGGCTTTGCCTTAATGAAATCGGCGGGGATTGTCTTTATGGTGCCGTTATTAATTTTGTTAGAAGCCTTCGGCGATGGCAAACAATATATTCTCGGACTCGCCCCTAATTTTTGGGCAGTCAAAGCCTTGTACAATCTTGCTTTGCCAGAAGCAGGTTCCGCCAATTTACCATTTGTTTGGTACTTGGTCATCGGGACGGTGTATATGCTTCTGATAGCCTATGTAAGCTTACGTTTCTTTATTCGGCGTGTGAACGCAGAAAGGAGTAATTAACATGCCTTGGTGGGGTTATGTCTTGATTGGGATTGCCGTGGTGGTGATTGGTTATCTCAAACTTAAAGTTTGGGGGGCCATGACAAAGAAAAAACCACCCGTATCACCTAAAGACGAAGACTAAATTATCCTCGTTGATACGCTTTTAACATGCGCTCAGGCGCATGTTTTTTTATGATTTGTA
>JBMTFA010000030.1:0-9458 GCA_049433705.1 Bacilli bacterium | reverse complement strand
CCCAAATGGCAAAAATTTTCCATAAAGGTTGATCAGCAAATTCTAAGGACCATTGGCCCCAGACATACCACAACCGCGCGCCAAGAATCCCTGCAGGAAAGGCAATGATAAAGACGTCTTCAACAAAACCTTTTTTCTTTCCTAATTTAACAAAGCTGTAATCAGCAACGGTATAGGCTAAAAATGCACCCGATAAAATAAACACCGCATAAAAGGTGACGACCGGATTCGCAAAAGGAATGCCTTTTGGTAAAGGATAAGTTAAGGCTGGGGCAATGGTTTCTAGCCCTAGGTATAAGCCAAAAACCACAGGAAAAACAAAAAGAATGAGATTGGTGATCATCATCGGTTCGTAGACTGGACTCACTTTATTATCGCGTAGAAAAGTCGCCGCAGTAAGCACCCACAATAAGGCTAAAACGTTGATAATTGGAAAAATAAAACTTAATACGGGATTAGCATCCGTGCCAAAGACTAACGCCAACGCCAGTAATCCTAAGCCAATCCCACTCACACCCATCCATAAGAAAAGCTTTTGACCATATTGCAGCCAAGGGGTGGATACACCTTGCATGATCGGTAATGCTTTTAAGGTTTGCCACCATTGTCTTAAACCAATGTAGAGACTGGCGCCACCAAGGACAAGGAGGATGGTAGAAATCAAATTCATAAATACCTCTAGGGTTATTTTAGGGTAATTGCCTTTAAAATTAAAGCAAACTTAAGTTAAATATGGTTTTAAAAATTGGCCAGTGTATGAGCCTTTAACTTTGCTAACTTGTTCCGGGGTTCCTTCCGCGATGATTTCACCACCACGATCGCCACCTTCTGGGCCTAAATCAATCACATGATCAGCAACTTTAATCACATCTAAATTATGTTCTATGACTAAGACGGAATCCCCATTTGCAACAATCGCTTGTAGCACCTTCACTAAGCGAGCCACATCATCAATGTGTAATCCGGTGGTCGGTTCATCCAAAATATAAAGTGTTTTACCTGTGGGGCGTTTTTGTAATTCAAATGCGAGTTTCACCCGCTGTGCTTCTCCACCTGATAGGGTCGTCGCCGATTGCCCAAGCCTCATATAACCTAATCCGACTTCATGAAGGGTATTTAATCTACGGGCAATTTCAACCCGATTGGCAAAAAATTGTTTGGCGTCATCAACCGTCAGTTGTAATACATCATGAATATTTTTATCTTTAAATGTCACCATGAGTGTTTCTTCGTTATATCGCTTGCCATCACAAGCTTCACATTTAACAAACACATCGGGTAAAAAATTCATGGGGATGCGCTTGACCCCATCACCTTGGCAAGTCTCACAGCGACCACCCGGGACATTAAAGGAAAACCGGCCTTTATCAAAACCTCTGGCTTTCGCTTCAAGGGTTTCCGCAAATAAATCACGAATCTCATCAAACACTTTGGTATAGGTTGCTGGATTCGATCTCGGGGTGCGACCAATCGGTTCTTGGGAAATATTGATCACTTTATCTAAATGTTGAATCCCTTCGATGCGTTGATGTTTACCAGGGGTGACATCCGCATCGGTTAAATCCACTAAGATTTGTTGATACAAAATATCATTGATTAAGGTGGACTTACCACTACCAGAGACCCCCGTCACCACCACTAATTTTCCTAAAGGAATCGTCACATCAATTTTCTTTAAGTTATTCGCTTGAGCGCCCATAATTTCTAAAAATTTCCCATTGCCTTTCGCGCGAACTTTCGGCACAGGAATTTGTTTTTTTCCAGATAAATACGCACCGGTAATGGAACGTGGTTCAGCGATGATATCCGCTAGACTCCCTTGGGCAACGACTTCACCACCTAAAGCACCCGCCCCAGGACCAATATCGACAATGTGATCCGCTTCCCGCATCGTTTCTTCATCGTGTTCTACGACGATGACCGTGTTGCCTAAATCTCGCATCGCTTTTAACGTATTGATCAATCGGTGATTATCGCGTTGATGTAAGCCAATACTCGGTTCATCCAAGACATAAAGGACACCCGTGAGTTGCGAACCAATTTGGGTGGCAAGACGAATGCGTTGGGCTTCGCCACCCGATAAGGTCATTGCCATGCGTGATAAGGTCAAGTAATCCAATCCAACATTCACCAAGAACCCAGCGCGTGATTGAATTTCTTTAATCACCAATCTTGCAATGGTTCGTTGGGTTTCACTCATCCCTTGTTCCGTTTTGCTCATCCATTCCATAAACTTATGCATGGATAATCTTGTCGCTTCATCGATGTTGAGGTTACCAACCTTGACACTGAGCACTTGCGGATTTAACCGAGCGCCTTTACAAGTTGTACATTCGCGATCAACAAAATACTTTTCATAAAATTCACGCATCATTTCCGATTGCGTTTCATTATATAAGCGTTCTAACTTGGCTTTGATTCCCTCAATAAAATCAAAACGATTGATAATGTTTCCGGAAGCAGATCGTAATTGATATTGATGCATGTTTGGCGAACCAAACAAAATAATCTTTTGTTGGTCTTTGCTTAATTTTTGGTAGGGCACATCTAAGGGAATTTGATAGAGTTCACATAATTTTTTAAATTCTTGCCAATATAAATTGGTGGTCCCAATCATGTTTTTAAAAAACGTAATCGCCCCTTGTTGTATCGCAAGTGTGGGATCAGGAATCATCCGTTGTAAATCTGCTTCCCGTTTAATCCCAAGACCATGACAATCTGGGCAACTTCCTGATGGGGCGTTAAAACTAAATAACCGTGGTTCGAGTTTAGGGACAGAGAATCCACAATATTTACACGCGTGATGGGATGAAAATAAGTGATCTTTTTCGCCATCAAATCCAATCACATATCCCTTGGACCAATCTAAGGCTAAGGTGATTGCATCAAACAATCGCGTTCTTGATTCGGGATTTAAGATAAGGCGATCAATGACAATATCAATCGTATGCTTTTTATTTTTATCTAGCGCCGGGACTTCATCAATGCGGAGGAGTTTACCGTCCACACGGACGCGCTCAAACCCTGAGGTCTTAATTTTCGTTAAGGTATCTTTATGGGTCCCTTTTTCATTTTGGACAAGCGGAGAAAGAATTTGTAGTTTCGTTTGCGGTGGTAATTGACTTATCGCATTGACAATTTGTGTGGTGGTAAAAGACAGAATCGGTTCTTCATGGATTGGGCAATAGGGCACCCCCACACGCGCATACAATAAGCGCATGTAGTCATAAATTTCTGTGACGGTTCCTACGGTAGAGCGGGGATTATGCGAGGTGGATTTTTGATCAATGGAAATCGCAGGCGATAACCCTTCAATCGATTCAACATCGGGTTTTTCAACGTTGCCTAAAAATTGCCGGGCATAGCTTGATAAGGATTCAACATACCGCCGTTGCCCTTCCATATAAATCGTGTCAAAGGCTAAGGTGGTTTTACCACTTCCAGAAAGCCCCGTAAACACAATGAGTTGGTCTTTGGGTAAGGTTAAATTAACTGCTTTTAAATTGTTTTCTCGTGCTTCTTTAATGATGATGTGTTTTCGGTCCATCCGGATTTCCTCAAACCCTTATTATAAACCGAAATCAAGGAAACAACAGGAATTCGCCTATGGTTAACCCTTAGGCATTCGGTTGGTTCACTAAGCCCGCAAACATCAATAAACCATCGGCATTCACAATGAAATAAAGATAAGACCGGTCTAAGGTCAACGTCACCCGTGGCGGCGTTGGTGCCGAGGTAACCCCGACATTGGCCTCCGTGATTGCCGCCGCTTCCATCCCTGAAGGATTCATCTCAACCTTGACATGTTGAATGAGGGATTGTAAGAAGGCATTGGGTAAGGCATTGGATAAATCCGCCGTCGCTGGATTAAATAAGGTGGCAATCGTAGGATACACAGATAGTAGGTTCGCCTTTAAATCGAGTTTACTTTGAATGGTCGTGATGGGGACCGTTAAACGAACCGCTTCATTGACACTGGTTTCCGCAAAGGCAGCTTGAATGGAAGGAAAGGTTACATCGGATAATAATGCAAGCGGTTGGATGTCACCTTTGGGTAAGACATACACCACACGATAATCGCCATAGGCTTGATCCACGGTAAGCGTAAAGTCAGGTTGATCAAGGTATAGGGTTGTTGCCGTATCTTTTTGCATATAACTCACTTGATTGAGTACCACACCATTCGTGGTGTTGGTAAACGATTCCCGATTGGATAAAGGCGTAAAAGCCCGCTCCCAATTCGCTTTCAGATAAAGCGTATTAAATAAACTTAACGCGGTGTCTTGATTAAGCGATAAATCTTCAGGTTGCATGTTGAAGACATCAAACGTGCGTTGATTTAACCAATTGACGATATCGTCAATACCTTCTGGATCAAATTGGGTATGAAACACTTCGGCAAAATATTGGGCTGCGAGTAAGGATAAATAATCGGGATTGACGGTGATATCATCACGAACAAACACGCCATTCGCCATTTGTGAACGGGCGAGGGTTTGTGGTCTTTGGTTGACGATATTCGTAACCAGTTGATAGGTTTGTGAAAAAGCGAAGCGTGATCCTTCTCGTAGGCTAGCAAGCGAATCCGTTTGCAACAATGCTTCTAATGCCGTTTTCGTTTCACCACCCGCAGCTTCAAGGAGTAAACTCAACGCGGCATAAGCAGAGTAAGGGGAGTACACCACGTTATCATTGGAAGCAAAAATCGTTTGACTGGTGAATTGAAAATAATCACTAATTTGATTGATGTATTGTTGGTAAGCAAAACTTTCCAGGGCGTCTTCTTGACCAAGTTGTTCGCGGTCAACACTCGGAAATTGCACTTCATTTAAAGGTTGGATACCCGTAAAGGCTTTTGGTAAAGACCCTTCCGGTTGTGTTGCGCCCAATAACATGGACACCATCACGGTGAGGGTTACCCCTAATGCGGCAGTGGGTGTGGCCCATGTTATGATCCTTGGCCATGCAGCCCAAGATGGTTTCTTTGGTAACGGTCCTTGAAAAGATAAATGGGCAGTACGTTTGGTAAAATACGCACGGCCTGATGCTTTTATCTTGGTTTCTAAATTACTTATTTTTCTCATGGGTTTGGTAAATCACTTTCAGTTTTTCCATCGCGAGTTGATAAATCTTGTACACATGCGAGAGGGAAGCATCTTGCAACGTTGCAATCTCTTCAAAGCCGAGATCATAGACAATTTTATAGGCAACAATTAAGTTCTCTTCATCGGTTAAGCCACGATGCCAGGTTTGAAACAAACTTTTTTCTTCACTGGCTACGAGATGCAAAGCTTCTTCCTCACTCAGCACTTCTTCTTTTCTTCGCTTTAATTCATTTAAAGCAGTGCGTTTGGCAATCATCACAGCCCAGGCTTGAAACGAGTCTGCATGTTTGACGGTATGACCTTTTTGATAAATCTTAATAAAGGTATCTTGTAACAAGTCCTCAGCCGTCGGTTCATGCCTGACATAAGAAAGGATGATGATGTAGAGTAAACTCTTATATTGTTGATAAATGTCCTGAAAAGCGTCGTGATCTCCTCGTTTGAAGGCAGCAAAGGTCCGTGAATCTAAGCGGTTCATGATCGGTCCTGATTCTTGCCCGTATACTTCATAGACAAAGGAAGACCAACTTTTTTTCCTAGAAAAAGAACAATGATTGAACTAAGGGCATTTGTCATATAAAATCATTCTTGGACGGGACGTAGCACAGCTTGGTAGTGCGCTACCTTGGGGTGGTAGAGGTCGTGAGTTCGAATCTCATCGTTCCGACCATTTTTTATTTTTTACGACTTTTCAGTTCTTGAACGATCAGTCGTTTCGCGATTTTTAAATCTTTATCGGATAAGACAATACTTTTATCCACAATCCCTGCGATGGTCATTTTTTGATAAACAAAATCACTTAGGTTACTGTACGGCAATGGTTTTTCTACCGCTTTGGTTCGCTTCACCGTCATGGGTTTAGCTGCTCCTACATGCGCGGCTAACGCGGGGAGCAACTCAAGTAAATTAAACGTCACGTCTAACGTAACGACTGGATTAAATAATGATAAAGCATCATTGATGACATCAGGATAAATGCCAATCATCTGGGCCAACGTTTCCGCGGTCACATATTTTTGTGAGGTGGATGATAACGCTTGATATATTTTTTGATAAATTTGCCGACTGCTCATATCTTAATCATAATCTACTTTGATGACTTTGGTTGTAAATCTTTTTTTGCCACGATCAATAAATCCCGTGAGCCGGTGCTTGGATGGAGATAAGGTGCTTCCACACGAAGTAACGAAAGGCCTTGAGAAGCAAGAAGCGTTTGATAATCCGATTGATCAAGGGACGAGTAAGAAAAAGTCGTACCAAACATATCGCCGGTGATTTCACCGGTCTTTTTTCCATGGGTAAATAACAAGATGCCCCCAGGATTGAGCCACTGACAAAGTTTAGTTAACACGGGCACTTGTGATGCCATCGGTAAATGAAATAAAGAATCAAAGGCAATAATCGCATCATACGTGATTGGACTGATCCAAGTTTGAATGTCTTCATGGAGAAAAGTGGCCTTGGTTAAATGTAATTGCTTCGCAAATGCCAGCATCTCCTCTGCAACATCAATGCCGGTTAAGGTAAACCCTTGTTGGACTAAATACGAAGCAATCGGATAACCCGTGCCACAACCGACATCGAGGACATGACCTTTAGGTTTGATGAAAGGCACGACATCGACAATGCATTGATTGATGATATGTTTGTTGCGAACATCTTGCCATTGTTTGGCAATCGTGTTGTAACGTTTTTGGTGTGGATCTTTCATGGATTCATGATAACTTATGCCATAAAAAAACACCATGTTAACCATGGTGTGAAGCTTGCATGGTACACCATATAGGATTCGAACCTATGACCCGCTGATTAAGAGTCAGCTGCTCTACCGGCTGAGCTAATGGTGCATTGCCAAATTATCTTACCTTAAATAAGCAGTGAATTCAATGAGTAAAACCGCGATTTATTTGCCTAAAAGTTGATCGGATTCTTGACTGGTAAGCGTATGCTCATAAGCGAGCATCTCCGATTCTGTCTTAAAGATTTTTGAGGTTTTTCCATCAACAATTTTGGTTAAGCCTAAAAAATCATTCGCGGAACGATAGCCTTTGGTAAACACCATTAAGGTGTAGGAAAGCAGTAACGAACCAAACACGGTGTAAAGCGCGGTAAACAAGGTCACCCCTAACACCACACTTCGTAATGGCAATTGCCACCATTGCATCGCATACCCTTTATCATTGACCACGATTAATCCACTTAAGCGTTTCCCTAAGGTTTGGCCGCGTTTTAACGATAACGGTACCAGCAAATAAAAGATAACAAAACTAATGCTCACGGAATAAATAATAATTTCAATGAAGTAACCATTGATTAAGGCGACCAATGAACTAAAGGGGGGATACGTATTGAAATCAATTAAGGCTTGGCGATAAGCATCCGTGTAGAACTCATCCAAGGCACTTTGATCGATGCCATCTTTCACCACGGCAAGCACAGTGAGGTCATTATTCACTAACTGAAATAATGACGTTGGTTCATTCACTTTTAAAATCGTTTCGTTATACCATTGGATCGAAAACGTAAAAGCAGCACCACCGGTTTCATAGACCTTGCCATCTTTAAACTCTGCATAATAATTGAGCAAGGCTGCTGGCACATCGGTAACATCTAAGTTCACTAATTGATTGGTCGCTTCATCTTGGTTATATAAATAGCTTGCTTGTTGAAAGGCAACGAATTGGTTGGATAATTGCGTTGTGCCATATTGCGCATCATATAAAGGACCAAAGATATAACTGAGTAATAATAATGAGGTCACAAGCCACAAAAATAAATCTAAGATCGCTGCACCTGTACGGCGCATTAAATTCGCTGGCATCGCAAAGGGATTTGGTTTCATAAGTTTATTATCAAGAAATTAACCCCATAAAGCAAGAAAAAAAGACCGCCTAAGCGGTCTTTTAAATTCCTAATTGATCCGAACCTTACTTGATGATTTCGTTCACGGTACCCGCACCAACGGTACGACCACCTTCACGAATCGAGAACTTGGTTCCCTTTTCAATCGCGACTGGGTGAATAAGTTCAACATTGAACGTCACGTTGTCGCCAGGCATGACCATCTTCACATCGGCTGGTAATTCAATGACACCAGTAATGTCAGTGGTACGGAAGTAAAATTGAGGACGATAGTTGGATAAGAATGAGGTATGACGGCCACCTTCTTCTTTGGTAAGAATATAAGCGGTCGCAGAGAACTTCGTGTGTGGGGTCACTGAGCCAGGTTTGGCAATGACTTGACCACGTTCCACTTGTTCACGGACGATCCCACGTAAGAGTACCCCAACGTTATCACCCGCTTGCGCTTCATCAAGTAATTTACGGAACATTTCAATCCCAGTAACAACTGATTTTTGCGTATCTTTGATCCCGACGATTTCTACTTCATCGTTAAGTTTTAAGGTCCCACGTTCAACACGGCCCGTCACAACGGTACCACGTCCGGTAATCGTTAAAACGTCTTCCACTGGGATTAAGACTGGTTTGTCTGTTTCCCGTTTTGGTGTTGGGATATAGGTATCGACCGCTTCCATTAAGGCAAGGATGTTCTTTTCTTCTGCTGCATCACCATTTAAGGCTTTCACAGCGGCACCACGGATGACAGGAATCTTGTCACCTGGGAAACCATATTTGCTTAAGGTATCACGGATATCCATTTCAACGATGTCGACTAATTCTTTGTCATCGACTAAGTCAACTTTGTTTAAGAAGACGACGATGAATGGAACCCCGACTTGGCGAGCAAGCAAGATGTGTTCTTTGGTTTGCGCCATGACACCGTCATTGGCCGCAACAACTAAGATCCCACCGTCCATTTGTGCCGCACCGGTGATCATGTTCTTGACGTAGTCAGCGTGTCCTGGGCAGTCGACGTGAGCATAGTGACGATTCTTGGTTGCATATTCAATATGCGAGGTGTTAATGGTAATCCCACGTGCCTTTTCTTCTGGGGCAGCGTCGATTTCATCATACTTCTTCGCAGTTGCACCACCTTGTTTTGCTAACACTGTGGTGATAGCAGCCGTAAGGGTGGTCTTCCCGTGGTCAACGTGACCAATGGTCCCGATATTAACGTGTACTTTACTCCGATCAAACTTTTCTTTTGCCATAAGCATTCTCCTTTTTTTATAACTTTTTTAGTTATTTAACTTTTATATCTTATCGCACTTCATTTAGAAAATCAATGTTAATTGCTTACTATTTCTCAGCTTTGGTGCCATTCTTTTTGATGATTTCATCCGCGACAAAGCGTGGGGTTTCACCATAATGATTGAATTGCATCGTATAGTTGCCACGGCCTTGGGTAAAGGACCGTAAATCCGTGACGTAACCAAACATTTCTGCAAGTGG
>JBMTFA010000029.1:0-9475 GCA_049433705.1 Bacilli bacterium | reverse complement strand
GATTAAACCAGCCCGTCGTGGCACCCCACGCATTGAAGTGACCTTCTCGATTGACGTTAACGGGATTGTCAAAGTTTCTGCCAAAGATCTTGATTCCCAAAAAGAACAACAAATTACGATTTCAGGCACCACGGGTTTGAGTAAGGAAGAAATTGATCGCATGGTGCGCGAAGCCGAAGCGAATAAAGAAGCGGATAACAAGCGCAAAGAAGAAGTGGAGCTTAAGAATAAGGCTGAACAATACATCAATAGCATCAATCAATCCTTAGAAGAAAAGGGTGACAAGATTGACGCCAAACAAAAAGAAGAAACGATTAAGCTTAAAGAAGAATTAGAACAAGCAATCAAAGACAATGACTTTGAAAAACTAAAAACGAAGATTGCCGATTTAGAAAAAGCGGCAGAATTCATGGCGCAAGCCCAAGCTTCTCAAGCCGGTGGGCATCCAAACCCAAGTGATGCTGGAAATGCCTCATCCGATAAAAAAGATGATGATGTGATTGACGCTGACTTTACTGAAAAGAAAAAATAGGTAGTTCATGGCCACCAAAAAAGATTTTTATAGTGTCCTTGGTGTTGGTAAATCCGCAAGCAAGGATGAGATCAAAACCGCGTATCGTAAACTGGCAAAACAGTACCATCCTGATGTGAATAAAGCAGCAGATGCTGAACAAAAATTCAAGGAAATACAAGAAGCCTACGATATTCTTTATGATGATCAAAAGCGTGCTGCTTACGATCAATTTGGTCATGCTGCTTTTGATCAAAATGCCGGAGGCAATCCGTTCCAAGGTGGTGGTTTTGGTAACGGTTTTTCCGGATTCCAAGATGTCGACTTAGGTGATATCTTTGGTTCGTTTTTTGGTGGCGGTCAACGCCGTAGTCGCCAACCAAGTGGTCCGCAACGCGGCGCCGATACCCAAATGCGTTTACGAATCGACTTTATGGATGCGATCAACGGAAAAAAATTATCGATTCCGATTCAATATGATGAAAGTTGTGTCACATGTGCTGGATCTGGTGCCCGCTCAAGTAGTGATTTAGAAACGTGTCGGCAATGTGGTGGCACTGGTCGCCAACGCGTCCGGCAACGGACAATTTTAGGGATGATGGAAACCGAAACGGTTTGTGATAATTGCCAAGGCAAGGGCAAAAAGATTAAACATGTTTGTAACACCTGCCAAGGCAAAGGTTACAACCGTGTAAAAACGGATATTGAAGTGAATATTCCTGCCGGGATTAATGCCGGACAACAAATTCGGATTCCTGGTAAAGGAGAACGGGGCGATTTAGGCGGTCCTAATGGTGATTTATATTTAGAAATTGCGATCAATAAACATCCCCACTTTACCCGTGAAGGCAATGATATTCACATCGAAATCCCAATCTCGTTTGTCGATGCCACGTTAGGTATCACCCTAGATATCCCGACGGTTTATGGTGATGTTTCGTTAATCATTCCCGAAGGCACACAACCGGAAAAGGTTCTAAAAATCAAAGGAAAAGGGGTCAAGGATCTGCGTGGTCAAGCTCCAGGCGATCAATATATTCATTTGAAAATTGAAACCCCAACGAAGCTTTCCAAGAAACAACGCGAACTATTGGAAAGTTTCCGGGCAGAAGACGAAGATGACACCACATTTAAGAAATTTAAAAAGTTCTTCCGAAATTAACTTATAATATTGTCATGACCAAAACCTGCCGTAAATGCGGAACTGCCTTCACTGACGATTTATCCATTTGTCCTGTTTGCAAGACAGCGATTCTTTCGGTTCAACCGGAAGCGCAGTCCCATGTCACGGCAAGTTATGCAGCACTTCGTGATCAACTTGAACTTGTCACGTTAAAAAGTCGCGTTTTGACTTTTTTTCTTTTCTTAATCCCTGGATTCCTTGGTCTAGGCTGGTTTTATTTAGGATTTAAGCGCCGGGGATGGATACATTTGATTACCGCCATTGCGATCCTTAGCCTTAGTTGGTTTGTTTTACGCGACCAAGTTTTCTTATTGAGCTTAGGTTTATTCCTGGTGCAAGTGGTGATGGCACTCTTTTATGTTTTTAACCCAGACGCGAAAGACGCGCGGGGTGAGTTGTTAAAGTAAAATGACGCGCATTTTCGCCCGTTGGCAAAATGGGGTGATGGTGAGCGATCAAGATGCACATCATGTGGTGCACGTTTTAAGAATGCGCGCTGGTGATATCCTTGAATTACTCATGGATGATGGCATCTATCAAGGGCAAATTCACCAAACCAAACCTTTAATCATTTACCGGATGCAACCCGTGACAAGTCAACATGAGTTAAGTATGCAAATCACCTTAATTTATCCTGTCAGTAAAGGGGAAAGGATGGATTGGGTAGTGCAAAAAGCAACAGAATTAGGCGTAAGCGAACTGATTGCCTGTGATAGTGATCATGCAATTGTTCATTGGCAACAAGATGATCTTTCAAAAAAATTAAATCGTTATCAAAAAATGATAGCCGAAGCCACCTTACAATCGAAACGAGAAAAGGTGATGAAGTTTACGCAGTATTTGCCTTTGACAAAAGCGCTGACCTTACCGTTTGATCATAAATGGATTGCTTCTGAACATCATCAACACTTACCTAAGCCTCACTTTCAACCTCAACCTGGCACGATTGCCCTAGTTGTAGGCCCTGAAGGGGGATTTTCTCAAAAAGAGATGATTGTCGCAACCGGTCAAGGTTATCAACCCATTTCATTAGGTCCAAGTATTCTCCGCACGGAAACAGCCGTCATCGCTGCCTTAGCGATGTTGCGGTATTGGTAGAATCATGGCGAATTTTTTATTTCAACATTGGCGGGAAACGCAGCGTTACTTAAAATCTAGTGATGGGCAATTTTATTTACAACAACGGCGGCGATTATTGATGCTTCCTTCGTTTGAAGCCTACGCAAATGCCACCTCACTCTTCACAATGATTCAAGCGGTCATCATCCTCAAAGGTTTACTGCAAAAAGAGACAATTGATCAATATTTAAAACAACAGGGACAATTATCCATCCAACAACATGGAAGAATCAAACATCACCTTATTCGTGAACGTTATCTTCAAGCTATCCACCATACCTATCAATTCATTGACCAGAACCAACAACCGATCATCCTTCCTTTCTTTAATCGCGCGCTCAATTACATTTATGGACAAGAACCCGATAAATTATATGATTATCCTTATAGTCGCTTAGAAGAGGATTTTTCAACATCAATCATTGATGTTTTTGAACATTATGGGTGGCAACTTTATCAAAGTAAGTTTGTTTCCCTTGTCCCATTAACCCCCCAAGATCGCAGCACAAAAGCTTTTTATGAACCGCATGCCCGCGTGGTCTTAATGATCAATCAACAAGGACGATTAGATGCGGCAATCTCGTTATTTGATCGCTGGATAAAGAAACCAGATTTCACCGAACTTGAAGCAAGGTTGAATCTTGCGATTGCCCCGTATTTTCACAATGATCGCGCTGGATTGATTCAGCAATTGCACGCCCAAGGGTTGATTTCTACTACCTATCAGCAAACGCTTCAGAAGCATCCCAAGATGCGAATCATTCATCGTGGTTAATCCTAGTGTTTTTCATTGACTATCCCTAACTCTACTCATATAATACTTAAGGAAATAAGGAGGTGATTGTATGGCAGTGCCATTTCATCGCACGTCGAAAACGAGAAGAGATAAACGACGGACGCATTTTAAATTAAAGGTAACTGGCTTAGTCACCTGCAGTAATTGCGGTAAGCTTATCCGGTCGCATACCGTTTGCCCATCTTGCGGATATTATGCTAAGAAACAAGTGATTCAAGTTGGTGAAAAAACCAAAGTTGAAGCCGCTCCCGTGAAAGAAGCAACAAAGAAACCAGCAAAGAAAGCAAAGAAAGCTAAACCTGAAGCTGGCGAAAAGAAAGAATAAAAAAATGCCCTTAAGGGCATTTTTCATCGATGCAACATTTAGCAAAATATATTGATCACACCTTACTTAAACCCGAAGCGACCTTTGCCCAGGTGGAAACGCTTTGCCAAGAAGCAAAGCAATTTGATTTTATGTCGGTTTGTATTCAACCGCACTTTGTTAGTTTTGCAAAGCAGTTGTTGGTGGAATCATCGGTTAAAGTATGTACCGTCATTGGTTTTCCTTTAGGGCAAAATACCCGCGAAACCAAAGTGTTTGAAACCAAAAAAGCGATTGCCGAAGGGGCGGATGAAATTGATATGGTCATCAACATCTCGTTATTGAAATCGCAAAAATATCATGAACTTTACCTAGAAATTGCGGAAATTAAATATGCCTGCCAAGGGCGTATTCTGAAAGTAATTTTAGAAACATGCCTACTCACCAATGAAGAAATCGTAAAGGCTTGTGAAATTGCCAAAGAAGCAAAAGCTGACTTTGTCAAAACGTCCACCGGTTTTTCCACGGGTGGGGCAACCGTAGACCATGTGCGCTTAATGAAAAAAACGGTTGGTGATAAACTTCAAGTCAAAGCGAGTGGCGGCATTCGCTCCTTGCAAGACATGCAGGCGATGATTGAAGCAGGCGCGACCCGGATCGGCACCAGTTCTGGAATCAAGATTTTACAAGGGCAAGTCTCACAAAACCAATATTAAGATTGCGTAAGCATTCTCGCTTGCGTATAATGAAGTAGCATTAAGGGTAAGGAGGTGGAACACCATGGCAAAAACACCCGTTCGTGACAATGAATCGTTAGATGAAGCGCTCCGTCGTTTCAAACGACAAGTCAATAAATCTGGCGTCTTACAAGAAGCAAGAAAACGTGAGTTCTATCTCAAACCAGGACTCAAACGTAAATTGAAGTCAAAAGAAGCGCAACGTAAAAAATACTAATCAATGAAGGACCGGAAACCGGTCCTTTTTTCTTGGATGCCCTCTATTGATAAAGATGAGAGCTATTTTTGCTGTTCGACAATTAGGCCAAGCGGATTGTGGACCAACAGCCTTAAAAATGTTAATCGCTTATCTTTATCAAGATGAACGGTATTTATTTCTGCAAGAAACGTGGGATCGACCTTCATCCTTTCAACATCTTTTAGAAAACGCCCAGCATTTAGGGGTGACCTTAAAAGGATATCGCCTCCATCATCCTAGTTCGATTCGTGGCATTAAAGCCCCTTTTCTTGCCTTAATGAAACAACCTGGTCATCATTATGTGACCTTAATTCCAATGGGAAAAGGGCGATTCTATTTACTCGATCCTCAAGGAGAACCACGAATAGTCAAGGTAGATTTTTTTCAGCAAAATTTCACTGGCTATTTACTTTTGGTAAAACATTGGCGAACCAATATGCTCGTTAAAATTCCGATACAGCGGTTGTTTATTCCTGGATTTTTCCTGATCAGCTTAAGCGGTTTTATCGGCATCTTGACCGCCTGGTTCTGGCAACAACATCAGTGGGGTCTTTGGTTAGGACTCGCAGGGATAGGATTTTTAATTTGGGGTTATTACGTCTATTCACGGATGCGCTATTTGGATCGGTGGATGATCCATCATTACCTGCCATTGATTGATCATGCTGAGCAATTTAAACGCTTTCATGAATGGAAATCGGGTTGGTTAAGACTGCCGCTTATTCGGTTTCAGCATTGGTTATTGTTGCTAAGCATGGTCGTGTATGTGTTATTTGCCGCCCCAGGATTTTTATCGATTGCGATTTGGTTTCATTTGGTTTTAAGCTTATGGTTACCCAAGGTCCAACGGCGAGAAGATCAGCATCTAGAGTCATTGAGTGCCTTTGAGTCTGGGTTACCTTTTCCAAGTATTCCGACGCGTCAATTTCATCAACTTTATCAAAAGGTCTATCACCATCTCCATTTACAAGGGCAACGTTTGTTGATCGTCATCGTTCAAATTTTATCCTTTGCATTGCTTTATCATCAATTTGTCCCGATGCAGGCGTTTTTAAGTTGGGCAACGATGGTCTCATTGCTTGGTTGGAGTTACCATCATCATCTAGGCTTAATGCGACTGCCATTGCTTATCAAGCAATGGCGACAAGTGGGTTTTACCTTTTTGAATCATCAGGATTATGTTAAAATAAAATCGTGAAAATCGACTTAATTGCTCCCCCTTCCTTACAAGCCAAACGACTCCAATCCCATTACTTATCGTTGTTAAAAAAAACATTAGACGCTGTCCGACAAACCAAACCCATTCAAGTCGATGTGATGATCACCACCAATACAGTTATCCAACGATATAATCTTGCCCATCGAGGCAAAGACTATCCCACCGATGTGTTAAGTTTTCCGTTAGAAGCCACCTTCATCGATCCTGAAGACCACCATCTCCATTTAGGTCAACTTGTGATCAGTTATCAAAAAGCAAGACAACAAGCCAAAGCTTATGGCCATAGTTATGATCGCGAATTATCTTTTTTATTTGTCCATGGTCTATTACACTTATTAGGCTACGACCATCAAACCAAGGCACAAGAAAACGAAATGATTGCCTTACAAGATCAATTCTTGGGAAAGCGAGAAATCGATGAATAAAACGACGTTAATCAAAGCGGCGATTAATGCCACCAAAGCTTGCCATGTTCCTTATTCTAAATTTAAAGTTGGCGCTGCCATCCTGATGAAAGATGGTACGATCATCGAAGGAGCCAATATTGAAAACTCTTCCTATGGTCTATCGATGTGTGCCGAACGCACTGCGCTTTACCATGCCCATTTAAAAGGCTACCGCAAACAAGATATGGTGGCGATGGCGGTGATTGGTCCAACTGAAGGACCCATTTCTCCCTGTGGTGCTTGCCGACAAGTGATGCATGAATTAATGAATGGAAAAACGCCGATTTATTTATCGAATCTAAAACAAGATATCAAAGAAACCAACCCCGAAACCTTATTACCTTATGCGTTTACTGCTGAGGATTTAAAGTAGATGAAATCTGGCTTTGTCGCCATCATTGGTCGCCCAAATGCGGGAAAATCGACGTTACTAAATGCCCTTGTTGGTAAGAAAATTTCCATTGTTTCCAATAAACCCCAAACCACACGATTAGCGATTCAAGGGGTTTACCACGAAAAAAATCTTCAAATTGTTTTTGTCGATACGCCCGGCATTCACAAGCCAAAAGCTCGCTTAGGGGAAATCATGAATGCCCAAGCTTATGCATCGCTTCAAGACATCGATGTAGTCCTTTTGTTGGTGGATGCCTCAAAGCCTTATGGCCCTGGTGATCAATTTTTAACCCAACGTCTTACAAACCTAGCGAATGTCTTAGTGGTATTTAATAAAATTGACTTAACCTCTGTTCAGTTAATCGAAAACCTTAAAGCGGCCTATGCAACTGTCTTACCGAAAGCAAAACAACTAGAAATTTCTGCATTTAAAAAGACCTTTTTAGAGGATGTAATCAAGGCGATTAAACCTTTGTTAAAAATAGGTCCCGCTTTTTTTCCTCAAGATGTCTTAACCAATTTTCCAGAAAGTTTTCAACTGATCGAAGCCATTCGCGAACAAGTCTTACATTTAACGTATGAAGAAATTCCCCATAGTGTCGCCATCACGATTGACCAATTAAAATCTGAAGGAAACAAACGGATTCTATATGCATCCATCATCCTTGAAAAAGCTTCTCAAAAAGGAATTATCATTGGCAAGCAAGGATCGATGTTAAGAAAAATTAGACAACGGGTCATGCAAGAAGTAGAAAAAAATATGGGGCTAGCATTGTCTTTAGAACTGTTTGTGAAAGTTGAACCCAATTGGCGCGATTCTCCCAATCGGTTAAAGGAGTACGGCTTATTCTAAAAACGATGCCTGGCTTTATTCTCCGACAAACCCCCTATCGTAATGCGGACACGATTCTCACCGTATTAACAGCAGAGGGTTTTTTAACCATCCAGGCTAACGGGGCGCTGAAGATGACGTCCCCTTTCCAAGCAGCGACCACCTTAGGTGCTTGGACCAAGTTCACGGTCCGGGAAAGTCGCAGTAAGGCCTATTTAGAAAAAGCAGAACTCATTCAGTTTGCTCCCTTGCCCACCAAAGAGGGCTTGCTCGCCACGATGATGATGGAGGCAATTTTACAAGTGATTCTCTTTGACGAAAGTAATACCGAAGGTCCGACACTATACGCGATGCTTAGCAACTTAAGAAACCATTGGGAAACGCCCCAATTAACCTATTTACGGTTTTTATTGCAATACCTAAAGCTTCAAGGGATTCCCTTGATTGTGGATTACTGTGTGCAATGTCAAAGTAAAAAGCAAATTGTCGGGGTCAGTCAAGCCTTGGGTGGTTTTATTTGCCAGGGATGTATCCATCAAGTATCGGCAAAGCGCTTATCGGCTAAAGCCTTAACGCTATTAAGATCATTACAGCAAGAAACCTTAAGCAAAACGGAAGATGTTGCAAGTTTAAATACCTTAATTGATGTGGTTCATAATCACGTTCGTTACCATTTAGATACGCGCTTTATTGGCTTTGATAACATCGAAAGCATTCTTTCAAAAATACACTCATAGTAGGTTGACATCATATCTACAAATTGAGACAATTACTCTCGTGTCTGAAAGGAAGTAACCATGAATCCAATAACTTTTGACCAGCTCGTCACCCATTTAATGAGTACCGGATTTGTCTATCAAGGATCAGAAATCTATGGCGGTTTATCCAATACTTGGGATTATGGCCCATTAGGTGTTGAATTAATTAACAATTTAAAGAAGACTTGGTGGAAGCGGTTTGTTCAAGAATCCCCACTCAACGTAGGGATGGACTCCACAATTTTAATGAATCCACGCGTTTGGGAAGCCACCGGCCATGTTAGTACATTTAACGACCCTCTTATTGACTGCAAGAATTGTAAAACCCGGCACCGAGCCGATCAATTAATTGCCGCAGCAAAACCTGATTTAGACATTAGTAAAATTCCTACCAATGATTTAGGTAAGGTATTAAAAGAAGAAAAGATTGCTTGCCCCAAATGTGGCAGCCATGATTTTACGGATATTCGCCAATTTAACATGATGTTTAAAACCCATATCGGGGTGGTAGAGGATGCCAAAACAGTCGTTTATCTAAGACCCGAAACTGCCCAAGGGGTGTTCGTCAATTTTAAATCTATTCAACGAACCACAAGAAAAAAGATTCCCTTTGGTGTCGCCAATGTTGGAAAAGCCTTTCGTAACGAAATTACCCCAGGAAACTTTACTTTCCGCACTCGAGAATTCTCGCAAATGGAATTAGAATTTTTCTGTATACCTGGAACCGAAGGCACTTGGTATACCTTTTGGCAACAAGCTTGTATGCAATATTTAACGTCCTTAGGCATTCGTAAAGAAAACTTAAGAATGCGCGAACATAGTAAAGAAGAACTCGCGTTTTATTCAAAAGGCACCTCCGATATCGAATATGCTTTCCCCTTTGGATGGGGTGAAGTTTGGGGGATTGCCTCACGAACGGATTATGATTTAAAACAACAT
>JBMTFA010000028.1:0-9624 GCA_049433705.1 Bacilli bacterium | reverse complement strand
GGTGGGTACTCGAATCCCATTGGTTTTGACATCCAAACCATAAATCGTAGGGAGGCTTGGATTCGCTTTTAAGAAAGGAATTAAAAACGTATTGAATGCATAGCTGCAGTCTGGGCAATCTTCACGACCAATATAAAGAATAAAGGCATGGTTTTGCGTAAAGAGGGCATCGATATTGGCTTTGGATAAAAAATGAAAGTTAGGAAAGTGAATGCGTTTGCTAAACCATTCGCTCAGTAAGGTTACGTCATAAAAGAAAGCATTGTCACTCGTACGATTAGGGTTATACGCTTGGTAATGCTTTAAGACTCCTGAATCAAAGATATTTAAAATCGGCACGCGACCGGTGACAAACGGAATGCCAAATTTATCCGCGGCAAATTCGATGAGGGTATATTCGATGTAGTAGGTGACGATATCGGTTTGATCAATCCATGCCCGCATCACTGGTAAAAATTCCACCGTGCATCCACAGGTGGCATTGCCCACCATGAGGATAAAAGTTTCTTCTTGTTCCACCATTAAGGCGAGTTGATTATATTCTGATAAGGTTTGAAAAGCGCCATCCATGGTTTTTACTTCATCACGAAAGGGAATCACAACTTTGGTGTCTGTTGTCGGTTGACACGCAGCAAGGATGGGGACTAATAATAACGGCAATAACCACGATTTTTTGTTCATACAATATACCTTGGCATTATTATAACGAAACCAAGAAGAATTCAAAAAGAAAAGCTTGTAAAAAATTGGTAAAAATTTCATTGACTATTGGGGTGAGAAAATATATATTTTTCTCAGGCACAAAACCATCTAAAAATAGTTCGATATTTTTAGGGTAGAAGGTGCCTCTTTATTTTGGAGAAAAGGAATGGGGTCAATGTCGCAGGAAATTATCATTGAACTTGCCGGTGTTTCGAAAAAATTTGACAATAAATTTGCGGTTGAAAACTTCCATTTAAAAATAAAAAAAGGTGAGTTCGTCACCTTTCTTGGTCCTTCTGGTTGCGGAAAAACAACTACGTTAAGAATGATTGCCGGTTTTGAAATGCCTGATACAGGCATGATCATGCTGAGCAATGTCGACATTACCAAATTACCACCCTATCGCCGCCCGGTGAATACGGTGTTTCAACGTTATGCGTTATTTCCTCATTTAAATGTCTACAACAATGTTGCCTTTGGTTTGAAATTAAAAAAAGCCAATGTCAAAGTCAAACATGCCGATGGTAAAGAAACCTTTGAATACCGTAAATACTCTGCAGAAGAAATTGATGCCAAGGTGACTCGCGCCTTAAAGATTGTTGACTTAGATGAATTTGAATTACGAGATGTCACTACTTTATCGGGTGGTCAACAACAACGCGTCGCGATTGCTCGAGCGATTGTCAACGATCCGCAAATTTTATTGTTGGATGAACCGCTTGGTGCGCTTGATTTAAAGATGCGGAAAGAAATGCAAATCGAATTAAAAGAAATGCACCGTAAATTAGGCATCACGTTTATTTATGTCACCCACGATCAAGAAGAAGCCTTAACGATGTCGGACACCATCATCGTCATGAAAGATGGCGTCATCCAACAAATGGGAACCCCAACCGAAATTTATAATCAGCCGGTCAATGCCTTTGTCGCCAACTTCATTGGTGAAAGTAATTTATTTAATGCGATTAGCTTAGCGGATAACAAGATTAAATTCTTAAACCAAGTTTTTGATGTCCCGCATCAATTCCAAGAAAACGAAAAGATGGATGTCGTGCTTCGTCCTGAAGATATCGAAATCAAACCCATGGGTGAGTTTCCCATTCAAGGTGTGATTACAACCCGAATCTTTAAAGGCGTTCATTATGAATACTTATTAACCGTTGGAAAAAACGAAGTGATTGTACAAGACACCAAGTTATTTGAGGTTGGAGCCACGGTCTCTTTATTCATTGATCCTAACTACATTCACGTGATGAAAAAAGAAATGACGATCAACCAATATCGCGATGTCTTATTAAATGACGCGAACCAATTGATCATTGATCAAGGTTTATTTGACGTCAATGTCACCCAACTTTTAGAAGGGTCAAAATTAGATGATCAAGGGTATTTGATTGGGCCAAAGAACAACAAATATAATTTAAAGAACATGAAGGTCACGGCCGAAATTTCCTTTAACGATATTGAACTTTATGGCAATGACACCCCCGGACAATTAGAAGGAAAAGTCATTTCCTGTATTTATAAAGGGGATCATTATCAAGTGATCTTACGAACTGAGGAAGAAGAAGATTTTATCGTTGATACGGAATATCAATTTGACGTGGGAACCCGTTTAACGATGAAAGTCGACGCGAGTAAAATTAAATTAAAGTTGCGTGGGGATATTAGCGACTATGAAATTTAACTTCCAACGGAAGTATTTAGCCGCGCCTTACATTATCTTCTTAGTCGGTTTCATCGCCTTGCCCTTGGTGGTGGTCTTTTATTATGCTTTTACCGATGTTGCAGGTAACCTTTCCTTAGATGCGGCGAATAGCTTTTTTTCTAATCCCCAACGCATTGGGATTTTAACGAACTCGATATGGTATGCCTTTTTAAACACGATGTTGTGCTTGTTGATTGGGTATCCCATTGCGATGATTCTAGCGAATAAAAAGTACAACAAGAATGCGGTGATTGTCTTGTTGTTTGTCATGCCCATGTGGATTAACTTTGTGATTCGAACCTGGGCAACTAAAGACTTATTATTTTGGTTAGGGGTGACGGCGAACGCCAATCCCAATTACCCATTAGCGGTGACGATTGGTTTAGTTTATAACTTCTTGCCGTTTGTGATTTTACCGCTTTACACGACGATGTTAAAAATGGATAAATCGCAAATTGAAGCTGCGCAAGATTTAGGGGCAACCCCATTTCAAACTTTTTATAAAGTGATTATTCCCATGACGATGCCAGGGATTGTTGCGGCGGCAACCATGGTGTTTATGCCAACGATTTCTAGCCAAGTGATCCCGACGATTCTTTCAGAAAAGAAAGTCATCTTGTTTGGGGAAGCGATTTATAATGCCTACTTTCGAAGCTCGACTCCAGATGCGGTTAACATTGGTTCCTTTATGTCCTTGATCATGTTGGTGTTTATTGCGCTTACATTATTTATCACTCGTAAATTTAATAAACGTGAAGAACAAGCGAGGAAACATTTATGGTAAAACGCTTGCTCGCCCAAAGTTATGTTGCGCTTATTTTGTTATTAATGTATTTACCGATTTTCTTATTGATCATGTTTTCGTTTATTGATACCCGTGTGGTTGGGGTGATTGGTCCCAATGCCACCTTCACCTTTGATTTATATCGCCGCTTGTTCTTAAATGAACGGGCAATGCGCGCGGTGGGCAATACCTTTATGGTCGCCTTTATTGCTAGCACCATCAGCACGATTTTAGGAACCCTAGGAGCGATCGGCGTTTTCTATATGAAGAAAACCGGCAAACGTTTATTTGAAACCTTAACGCAAATTCCTGTCATCAATGCAGAAATCGTGATGGCCTTATCGTTAGCAGTGCTCTTTTTATTTTTCCAATATGGCGACCGCGATCTGTTTACGTTAGTGGTGGGGCACATTGTTTTAACGATTGCCTTTGTCTATTTATCCGTGAAACCGAAACTCCAACAAATGGATCCCAGTATATATGAAGCGGCGCTTGATTTAGGGGCCACACCTTTGGTCGCGTTACGCCGAGTCATCTTGCCACAAATTTTTCCTGGAGTCATCTCCGGATTTGTGTTAGCATTTACTTTGTCGTTGGATGATTTTATTATTACTTCCTTTTTAAAACCAACGTCTGGCTTCGATACGTTATCGACGTATGTAGAAGCGCAGCTTCGCGTCGGGATTCCTCCCGAAATTCGTGCCTTAACGACCTTAATATTTCTCTTCGCCGTGGGGGTGTTAATTGTTAACTATTCCCTCACAGGAAAAGGCGATGGAAAGAAAATACAAGCGATTGGACATCGCTAACTTCAAGGAGAAGAAAATGAAAGCATTACGTTATGTTGCCTTAGTGGTTGCTGCTGGCGCTTTAGCTGGTTGTGGTCCCACTGCCGATGTCACCTTAAAAGTGTATAACTGGGGTGGCTATATTTATGAAAAGGATCCAGAAATTGCTGGCGACCAAGATTTGGTTGATCAATTTGAAGATTGGTATTTTGACCAATATGGGGTCACCGTGGATGTGCAATACGACATGTATGGCACCAACGAAGAAATGTACACCAACGTCGTGAACCTTAAAGCGGATTACGATATTTTTGCCCCATCGGATTATATGATCCAGCGGTTGATGAAAGAAGGTTGGTTAACCCCCTTTGATACCGAAACAGATGGCACGAGAACTTATCTATCCAACTATGATGCCTTTGTTTCACCTTACTTACAAAATATTTATGAAGATTTAACGGTACCTAATGTAGGCACGGTTGCCGAATATGCCGCTGGCTATATGTGGGGAACCGTCGGGATTGTGTATAACCCAACCGAAGTGACGGTCAGTGATATGAATTCCTGGCAAGCTTTATATGACACCGATTATAAAGGTAAAGGGATGATTAAAGATTCTGTACGTGAAGTCTTAATGACGTCGATGATGGATGTATACAAAGCGGACTTTGATGCCGCGCGTAACATTTATTTACAAAATCCTAATTTAGTCACTGCAGAAGCATACAACGATTTCATCACGACAAAAATCAACACGATTGATAACACGGTGTTAGCGGCGTTAGAACCATCTTTGGAAGCCTTAGTGGATAATGCCTATGGTTTAGAAACGGATAACGCAAAAAATGATATCGTCTCTGGCCGCATCGATATGTTCATGGCATGGAGTGGTGACGCCACCTATGCGATGGACACTGCCGATGAAGAAGATGGCGTTGCTTTAGAATACGTCATCCCGGATGAAGGCAGTAACATTTGGTTCGATGGCTTTGTCATGCATAAAGACATCGCCAAAGATGATGCGGAGTTACCAGAGGATGAACAAGTTAAAGTTGTCGCCCAACGCTTTATCGATTATGTGTCCACCCCGGAAATTGCCATTCAAAACATGGGTTATATTGGTTACACTTCCTTCATCGCCGGTGATGAAGTGTTACAAAGTGTCATCGATCTCAATGATGAATACAATGACGGCGTGGATACAGAAGACTTAGTAGAATTGGACTTAGGTTACTTCTTTGACGGCACCAACGATACCTTAACCGCTGAAGACATGGTCATCCAAGTGCAAAACCGTCGCCAAATCATGACGCAATATCCGTTACCTGAAACCATTATTCGCACCGCGCTCTTCTCGGATTTCGGTGTCTATAATGCCCCGATTGCCGAAATGTGGGAACGCGTCAAGTCTCGATAATTCATTAAGCAAAGATTGAAACCACCGAGTGATAATGGTAAAGTAATGAACGGCCATCTCTCGGTGGTTCCTTAGCCAAGTGGTAAGGCAATTGACTGCAACTCAATCACCATCGGTTCGATTCCGATAGGAACCTCCAAATGGCGAAATTTCTGCCTCAAGATGATACTTTGCGCCCGTAGCTCAATTGGATAGAGCGTCAGACTACGAATCTGAAGGTTACGTGTTCGACTCATGTCGGGCGCGCCAAGTGAACGGGAAGTAGCGCAGTTTGGTAGCGCATCTGCTTTGGGAGCAGAGGGTCGCAGGTTCGAATCCTGTCTTCCCGACCATGAACCAACTCAACACCCTACTGGGGTGTTTTTGTTTTATAATGAATGAAGCAAACCATTGTTCTCTTAAAGTATAAGAGGTTTTGTATGAAAAAAATTCAATTGTTTGGTCTTAGTCCGTTTCAATTTTTTCTCACATCGATGAATGGGATGGTCTATGGTTTATTTGCAACGTTAATTATTTCTGTGATTCTTAATCAACTTGGCTTACTCCTTAATTTTCCGATCACGGAATCCCTTAACCTTGGTACGGAAATTACCAAGATTTCTGGTATTGTCCGCTCTTTTCTAGGGGTTGGGATTGGGGTTGGGATTGCCTGGGCCCTCAAGCTTCAAGGATTAAAATTAATCGGTGCGATGGTGATTGGTGGTTTATCGACTGCCTCGGGATTAGCCTTAAGAGCCGATCCATTGGTCGCCTATGTCACCACGATTTCCGCTTTACTTTTAGTGGAACTTATTTTTAAGAAGAAAACCCCGTTCGATATTATTTTGATTCCATTGGTGTCGATTTTATTTGGCACAATTTTTACACTGATTTATTTTAATCCGATTAGTAGCGTCGCGACTGCCATTGGTGAATTCGTCAATGCCGCAACAACCTTACAACCCATCTTAATGGGTGTTGCGGTGAGTGTGTTAATGGGGATTATTTTAACCTCACCATTTTCCTCTGCTGGGATTGCCATTTCCTTTGGTATTTCTGGTTTGGCGGGTGGCGCTGCGGTGGTTGGCTGTGCAGTGAACATGTTAGGTTTTGCGGTGATGGGAAGAAAAGATAATGATCTAGGCACGACGATTTCCGTAGGGTTAGGCACCTCGATGTTACAGTTTAAAAATGCGATGAAGACACCGACCTTATGGTTACCTGTCATCATTGTCAGCGCGATTTTAGGCCCGGTATCCACGACAGTGTTTCAAACCCTAACCGATGCGGTTGGCGCTGGCATGGGTACATCAGGATTGGTTGGCCAATTCGCCACCCTTGCGGCGATGGAAGATAATCTTGTCGGTGCGTTACTCTCGATCTTCGTGTTACAAATTGCCTTACCGATTGCCCTCGTGTGGGTGCTGGATACTTTCGCAAGAAAATGGCAATGGTATAAGCCCGGTGATTTAAAAATTTAAGCGAATCAAAAAAGTCCTGCTTCAGTGGGACTTTTTATTTTTAAAAATAATGCTTTACAAATGCTTTTTACTTTTGTTAAGATAATTACATCTCTTAGATAGAGGCGCAGTTTTCAAAAGTAATGTGGTAAGAGGGTACTCCGTGACCCACATGAAAGGGAAGATTGCCGAAACAAGGTTTTGACAGAAATCTTGATTGGGCTAGGGAATAACATTCCACTAGACTCCTACCACCTTTGTGGTAGAGGCGCTATCGATACAAGAAGACATATATTATATTTGTCTCCTTAGGCATCGATTAGGCGCGATGCTTATTTTATTTTAAGGAGGTAAAAAAAATGAAAAAGCATGCAGCCCTATTCGCAGTCATGCCAGCACTTGCCTTGGCAAGTTGTGGCACGCTTCCACCGGCATTAGACGATGGAATTTTAACCGTTGGGCTTGAATGTGGTTATGCCCCATTCAACTGGTCAACGACGACCGCAACCGATACAACGGTAGCGATTCAAGACTCCTCGTTCTTATGCGATGGGTATGATGTCCGAGTCTCTTCCTATATTGCCGATGAACTCGATGTTGAACTTCGAATTATCAAAACGGATTGGGATGGATTAATTCCTTCTCTAACTTCTGGTAATATCGACGCGATCATTGCCGGGATGACCGATACCCCATCAAGAAGAGAAACCATCAGCTTCTCTCAACCTTACTTTGAAACTCGGTCGATCATGATCGTGTTACCTGGTTCGGACTATGCAGATGCCACAACCGTTGCCGACTTTGATGGTGCAACTGTTGTTGCTCAAGCCGGTACGTTACAAGATGACATGATTGCCGGATATGCCGAAACCGATGGTTGGGTCCAAGGCACGGCCTATCCGACTTACCCAGATGCCTTGACTGCCTTACTTTCA
This sequence comes from Bacilli bacterium, assembly GCA_049433705.1. Lineage (GTDB taxonomy): Bacteria > Bacillota_I > Bacilli_A > RFN20 > CAG-826 > UBA970. The sequence goes on along the minus strand of JBMTFA010000028.1, from coordinate 1,851 downwards.
GGAGAATCTGGCATTGATGCCATTCTGGCCGAAGAACCGTTTGCCTTACAAATGGTCGCCCAACATGGTAATGCGATCAGTTTGATTACCATTGAAGACGACTTAGGTGAACCGAATGATGATTTCTTAATCACCGTTTCCGTGGGCTTAAGAAAGAATGACACCGCCTTATTAGAAGGTGTTGAAGCAGCCTTGACCGCCTTAACCGAAGCCACCCGTTTACAATGGATGGCGGACGCAAGCGAACAAGCACAAAACTTATAAGGTCATCGTCATGCCACAAGGGTTTCTTCCAGGGGTCTGGTTCTTAATCACGAAGCATTGGTTCGTGTTCGCAATGGGCGTGTTTACCACGTTATTTATCGCGATCACTGGCACCGTGATTGGCATCGTCCTTTCTTTACCCCTTGTGGCATTACGCGTGTTACCAAAGCAACCGATGGACAGCAAAGTCTATCGGTTTTTTCGTAACATTGGGAATGGATTTTCTAAAGTGTATATTCAAGTGTTTCGTGGCACGCCGATGATTGTGCAAGCCACGGTGATATATTACGGGGTGATCTATTTTGCGGGATATTGGCCAGCGTTTATCGCCGGGATCACGGTGGTGGGTTTAAACACCACCGCCTATATTGCGGAAATCCTCCGTGGTAGTATTCAAGCGATTGAAAAAGGTCAAAGTGAAGCTGGTTTAAGTTTAGGAATGAGTTATGGGCGGATGATGCTAACGATTATTTTTCCGCAAGCGATTAAAAATTCTTTACCAGCTTTTGGTAATGAAATTATTGTCAACATCAAAGACACCGCGGTGTTATCTGTCATCGCTGTGAGTGATTTATTTTATTCCTCAAGATTTTTAACGACCACTTATTACCGACAATTTGAAGTGTATTTTATTGTTTCGATTCTATATTTGACCATGACCTTATCGTTTAGTGCCTTACTCAAATGGATTGAAAGGAAACTTCATGTGGTGAATCGGGTTTCAACCCCGACGTCGCAAACCACATTAGAAGTCGTGGATGTCAACGATGGCAGCGGACATCATTAAACTCAACCAAGTCAGTAAAAGCTTCGGTCAAACACCGGTGATTAAAAACATTACCGTTGGTTTTCTCCCTGGCCAAGTCACGTGTATCATTGGCCCTTCAGGCAGTGGCAAATCCACGCTTTTAAGAATGTTAAATTTACTGGAATATCCCACCTCAGGTGACGTGGTTTATCAAGATCAAATTTACAACCAACGCGGCGCGAATCTACAAACTTTACGGGCAGAAGTGAGCATGGTCTTTCAATCCTTTAATTTGTTTCCCCACATGGATGTGCTTGCCAACTGTATGATTGGCCCCGTTTCCGTTTTGAAACGCCCACGAGCAGAGGTGGCGACCCTTGCCCGTGCTTATTTAACCAAGGTTGGGATGGCGGACTTTGTTCATGCCTCTCCGTTATCCCTTTCTGGCGGTCAAAAACAACGGGTGGCGATTGCCCGTGCTTTAACGATGAAACCGAATATTTTGTTGTTTGATGAACCGACCTCAGCGTTAGATCCTGAACTCGTGGGGGAAGTGTTAAGTGTGATGAAATCCCTTGCTAATGAAGGGATGACGATGATTGTGGTCACCCATGAAATGGCGTTTGCCAAAGAAGTGGCAGACCGCGTGATCTTTATCGATCAAGGGCAGATTGTCGAAGATGGTAGCCCAGAACAAATCTTTGATCATCCAAGTCAACAACGCACCATTGAATTCTTAAAGCGGTTTCGCTAATCCTCTTTCCTTTGTCTTATAATAAGGAACGTGCGCCGGTAGCTCAACTGGATAGAGTACTAGGCTTCGAACCTAGGGGTTGTGA
>JBMTFA010000027.1:0-9640 GCA_049433705.1 Bacilli bacterium | reverse complement strand
CGAGCAATCGCCACACTGGCGATCACATCGGATTGTTGGTTCGCTTGCATCGCAGTTTGCCATTGAAGAATCACCGCATCTAAATCGGCAATAAAACCATCAATATCGGTTTGAATGGAAGGAAGATAACTAAGTAAATCCCATTCGCGATTAGGATCAATCGTATTCCCTGTTATTTTTTTAATCGCCAAACTTAACGCATTGACATCATCCATTAACGTCCGAATGGTTTGATAACTTTCTGCAAATAACGAAGCATTCACTTCTAAACTGACTTGATGCGTGCCTGCAGGAAAATAAAATAAATAAGGATCCCCTTCCAAGGGTCCTAAGGTTCGATGTTGCCACTGCCGATTGGCAGGAAAAGGAATGAGATTCGCTTCTTCAAATGGGACTTCACCGTTAATTCTTAAGCGGCGATACGACACCGTTTGCATCCGATTTTGTAACACTTTAAAGGTCAGCTGATAATATCCACTGGCAGGAACGTCGACTTGATAGGCAATGATTTGTCCTGGGGTTTGGTAAGTCGCCCCATCTAAGACATTAAGTTTTCCCGCGATTAACGCAAAGGGTTCAACACTTGGTTCACGGTTCGTATTAAACCTTGTTAATAAACTATTCCGTTCTTGTAGATGTTCTGCTTGGACGGTGACAAGGGGAGTGGATTGCACCACACCTTGCGCATGGGCTTGACGGTACGCACTATAAATAGGTTGGACTACGGGCGGAATTAAGCGAAGATGTCCAAGTAAAAAAGCACCTTGTAATGCATATAGACGGAGCGTATTCGACCCAGCGACTAATGGCCAGCTTAAGGGATGAGCCCCTAATCGGGCGCTATCCCATAAGGATTGGTTAATCCACCGATTTGCCAACGTTGCTTTGGGCATGATTTCATTTTCATAACGATCCTGCGTAAATGTAGTAGGCGTAACCCACCATTTCTTTAAACCTAATTGTTGGGCTTCTGGAATCGGGTATGCACCATTGATCATGATGGCGATATCAATATCACGAATGCCGGCATCAAGTGGAAAAAAATCTAAATCGATGGCAACCTCATATGCTTGCGGTACATCAAAGGTGTACTCAAGATAATCCGATGCTTGGGTCACGCGAATCACTTGGATTTGTTCGCTTCCTAGCCAATCGTTATAGCCAAACGTCTCATTGGTAGTGACCACGGAACCAGAGAGGGTTGCCGTTTGTGGCAGTAAAGTCAATGACCATTGATGATCGGTAATCCCCGCCTGAACGCTTAGCGCTTGGGGTGATGAAAAAGTAGATTGTGATGTTGTGGGGTTATCCGTTTCAAAAGGTAGTTCTGAACCGGATAATCTTGAGCTTGGAACCAGATAAAAAGTTATCGCGATAAAAGTGCATAAAGTGATTACTTTATTGAAGTTCATGTCTAATATTAGTTTAAACGATTTAAGGACGATTTAAATAAGTTTCTAACGCCGCTTTTGCAAGATTCCATTGCTCATTCACAATGGTGTTTAAACCTTTTTGTAACGCATCAGCTAATGGATAGCGTCCTGCAGTAATATCACCGATGACTTGACCCACACTACGATCGACTTCGGCTCCATCAATGGTGATGGTATCAAACGGCGCATTGGCGCGTGATTGCCAATAACCAGGCACATTTTTCCCTAAGCTTTCAAGAATAAAGTCTTGGTGTTCTTCAACAATCTTGCGGAATTCTGTCATATTCGGATAAAGCTCAAAGAAACCTTCGACTAGTTCAGGATCAGCGATCATGGGGGTGAAATTTAATGCCGCTCTTTGGGGATCGGCTTTTGCAAGTTGTAAACGCTTTGCATAACCTTCAGAAGAGAAGCCCATCCACCGTGATAGTTTGTAGGCTTCTTCACGATGTTGCGTACCTTTACCGACGGCTAAATAGTCGACAACAACTGGAATCTTATTAACATTGCCAACGCCTGGAACATCCCATGATGGGGTTCCAATGAAATCAATATCGGCACCATAAAGGGTGTCATTAGGATCAAGCGAACGCGTATGCCAATCACGCATCGCATAACTACCTTCGAAGCGAATCGATTGGTTACCCGTTTCAAAAATATTTTGACTGGCACCAAAGTAGTCAGCATATCGAGCAGGATCTAAGGCATCCAATACATAACTTCCATAGGTAGTATTGCCTGGTCCATAGTACTTTAATTGTTCATTCACAGCCGTAGCAAAAGCTGGTGAGTCTAAATGATAACCAGTGGTTTCATTAAAGGTAAACCAACCTAAAGAAGGATTAATTTGTGCTGGTAACCAATTGACTAAATTATCAAGACCACTAATGCCGATAATCCCATCGCCACCTTGAATCGGGGCTTTGGAATTCTTTTGTGCAGCATCCATTAACGCTTGATAGGTCATGCCATAGGTTGGCATCACGGCGCGTGGACCAACCCGATTAATCGCGGTCCGATTAATAAAGTAACCAAAATAAAATAAGGTTTGAGGAATGGCAAAGTAACGATTACTAAATGCTGCAGAGGCTTTGATGTCAGCAGGAATTCGACTAAAATCGGCATCCGCTTGGAAAAGGTCGGTGACTTCTTCCGTCCAACCTTGGGCGGTAAAACCGGCAAGGTCATAAATCATATAGACGTCAGGAAGTTGATTAATTGCCGCTTGGGTAGCAAAAAATTCATTCCATGTCGCAGCAACTTCTTCTCCAGTTTCTTCATCAATTTTAAAGGGGCGTTCGATGATTTCAATATTGATGTTGGGGTTAGCCGCTTCATACGCTGCTAACATTTGCCTTTCGATATTGTTGCCGGATTCTGTCCCTAAATTCCATCCAGCATACCGTAGGGTAATTTGATCACTGTTACTGCTAGTATTGCCACAGCTTACAAGGATTAAGACCGAAAGCGCGGCAGTCGACAGCCATTTGTAATACATATATGTCCTCCATGGCATTATTCGAAACGTTTCGAATTGTTGTTAATTTATAAATGGAACCTTTGTATCCGTAATTTTGAGATATATTCCTTTAAATAACAACGTAATTAAAACGATCCACTTATATGATAATGAAATCGCTTTCATTTTTCAACTAGAGATGAAAAACAAAGAAAAGGAGATTATTCCCCAAACCAGATGCGAATTTCGCGAGTTACGGCTTCTTCAGAATCAGAGGCATGTATGAGGTTCTTTAATAGGCGGTGTTCTTTCATGGATAATTCCATAGTATCCCGCCCAAATTGACCACGAATGGTAAAGTCTTCTGCTTTCGCTGGATCAGTAGGTCCAATCATCGTTCGCACGGTTTGAATCGGATTCCCTTTAGGATGGGTGGCAACAATAATCCACACCAATTTATTTTCAAATTCATCAAGAATGGCTTTTTCAATATAATCGAGTTTTAAGCGGTCAATGACATCACGATAATGGGCAAGGATTTGCTCTTTGGTTGCTAAGACTTTTTTCATTCTTAGTACGACTAAACCGTTTGCTCTTAACTGGTCTAAAATTTCTTCACCTAAATGGCGTTCAATCGCGTCCGGCTTGACGAGTATAAACGTACGTTGTTGCATCCGTGCACACTCCTTATTTTTTTATTTTAGCAAAAAAACATCCTAAAGGTTAAGGACGACGAATAATATTCAACACCAAGAGCACCAAGCCAATCAGTAAAAAAACGAAACCAAGGGGAATCAAATAAAAGGGTTCTTGTAAAACTTCCTCCGCATCGACATAACTATTGGCGATGGAAAACACAAGGAAACTACCAATACTTAAACCAAAAGGGAGCAAATAAAATGGAAAGCGTTTCATTGCCGATAGTTTATCACTATTAATAAAAGTGAACATCAACGACGTCATCGATAAATTCCAAAGACGGCTCATCATCACCAAGCGACCTGCCACGGTAGCGTATTATCAATTTTATTTTTCATTAATGCGAAAATACTTAGCAAATCTTACCATCCAAGCCATTGATGAAGAAATCATTCTTCAGTTTATTGTGCAACTCAAAACCAACCATCCCAAGATGAAAAATATCACGATAAATAAAGTGTTATTGGCATTAAAGACGACCTTGAAATATGGGGCGAATTACGCCATTCAAATCACAAGATTGACGGAAAATAAAAACTTAATTCCTTTAATTCCCGAGGCAACGATTCAGCGTATTCTTGATTCATTTACTGCGAACCTTCATCGCCCGATGATGTTAAGAAATTACCTAATTGTAAAGATTTTGTTAGAGACGGGTTTACGAATGAATGAACTGATCCATTTGCAAAAAGCAAAGATTGATTTTGCCACCCAAACCATCATCGTAGAAATGAGCAAAACCCATGTCCATCGGATTGTCTGTTTCCGAGAAAGCACAGGAGAAGCATTAAAAGCATGGGTTCAACTCCATCCTCATGTGCCGCATGTCTTTTATCAGCTCCAGACGAAAAGACCACTGACGAGCGCCTCGATTGAATCGTTATTTTATCAACTTAAGAAACGGTTAAACATCCAAGACAACATTACCCCTCATAAGTGGCGACATACCTTTGCCACGACCTTTTTAAGACGGGGTGGGGATTTAGAAACCTTAAGAATGTTACTTGGTCATAGTAATTTAAAGACAACCCAAAAGTACTTACATTTAAACCATCAAGAAATTCGCAAGCAATATGCAGCCATTATGAATCAACCTGCAAAAGATATATCATAGGGTTATGCTCAATCTCATCTTCGGTAAAGTTTCGTTCAAACGGGTCAGTGTGATTTTGCTTCCTGGTATCCTTGCCGCAACCTTGGTGGGCGTCTTCCATCCTGCGTTTACCCCTTGGACGTGGGTGATCATTATTAGTACCTTGGACATTACCAGTGGCCTCATCAGCAATCAATTCAAAGAAACCCATCAAGCATGGCAAAAGCAAAAACCAATTTATGCTTATTTCTTTATTGGATTTCACGCGCTCGTTTACCCAATTATTTTATTATTAATCGAAAGTGAACCTTTCATCATTAGCACGTTATTGGTGCTATTAACGGTGAAACTTTATAGTTTTATTCGCGGTTATTTTTTAACTTGAGGTTTGGGTAACTTGCAGGTGGTTCGTTGTAAACTGATCATCACCCATGCAAGACCAATGATGAGTAACGCTAACGACATGAGTTTATAAGGTAAGCCTGCTAACGGTAAGACTGCCACAGAAAAGCTGATACCAATCGCCGCAAAGAAACTGATCACACATGGGGTGCATCCATAGGTGAGAATTCCAAAGATCACGGAAATAAAACTCATATTGGACCCTTGGGATTCTTTGCCAATAAAGTCAAACTGGGCCGTAGTTAAGCCGATCATCGCCATGGATAAGAACGCCATCAACACGTTGATGAGAATATTCACGATTGGTAAAAAGGTCCCAAATTGTAACGCCATTTCAGCGTAACTCATATTAAAAGAATCAATCAAGCTATATAATCCTAGAAAAAAGAGAAAATAAAAGATATTTAAACGGATAAGTTTCGCGGTGGTTTGTTTTTTTAATGCATATTGAAGCATAAGATGATTTTACAAAGTTTCTTTTGCTGACACAATTAGGAAACGCGATATTTTTTTGCCAATCCACCTTTAGAAGTTTCGCGATATTTACGGTCCATGTCTTTACCGGTTTGATACATCGTATCCACAATCAAATCAAAGGATATTTTTCGACTGTCGGCGATCACGTTAGCAAGTTGGGCGGCATCCATGGCTCTTAATGCTGCCATCGCATTACGTTCAATACAAGGAATTTGGACATAACCTTGGATTGGATCACAGGTTAAGCCAAGGTGGTGTTCCATTGCCACTTCGGCAGCATATTCAATTTGACTCGTATTCATGTCAAGTAAATAAGCATAGGTGGCAGCGGCCATCGAGCATGCACTGCCAACTTCCGCTTGGCAACCCGCTTCGGCTCCTGATATCGAGGCGTTATGTTTGATTAAATTTCCAATGATGCCACCGACTGCTAAGCCTTCAAGCACTTTTTGTTCGGGAATGTCATCACGATCCACAACATATTTTAATAAAGCGGGCATGGTACCACTGGCTCCGCAAGTGGGTGCAGTTACGACAATGCCTCCGGCAGCATTGACTTCATTGACGGCAAAAGCATAGGCGCTAATCAACCGATTTTGATGGACTTCAGGCGTGTTGTTCATTATTACCGCTTCATAAATGGTTTTTGCTTTGCGGGTGACTTTTAACGTACCAGGAAGAATCCCTTCGGTGGTAATGCCTTCAAGAATCGTCTTTTGCATTTGGTTCCAAATGGTGTTTAAAAACGCCCAAATGTCTTTACCTTCAAACCGTTCTACATATTGTGGAAGGGTGAGATGTTCTTGCTGACAATATTGCAGAATGTCCGTTAACTTTTGATGTGGATAAATCGCTTTAGGCTCTTGCCAATGTAAATCATCGATTTGGTAGGCACCGCCACCTAACGATACAACGCGCCGCTGAATCACTTGATCAGGCAAGGTTAATGTCACGTCAAACGTATTGGGGTGTTGGGTTTTGGTTTGTTTATCAAAGATGACTTCACAGGGAATCGGTGCGAAACCTTCGATGATCACCCGATCGGTTAAATGACCTTTTCCCGTATAGGCAAACGATTCATAAAGGGTAACCACAACTTTGGTGGCTTGGGGATAATGCTGTTTTAAAAATAAGGCGGCATTACCAGGGGCCACCGCATGAGAACTACTAGGACCGTGGCCGATACGATAGAGTTCCCTTAAACTTTTCATGGATTATTTATGAGAATAAACTATATTGAACAAGTTCCCAAAGATTGCCGTATAAGTCTGTAAATTGGGCTCGTTCACCATACACTTCTTTGGTAATAGGTTTGGTGAATTGAACGCCACGGTTGGTTAAGGTGTTGACGACATTGGCAAGATCTTGCGTGGATAAGACAATCAATGGACGACTCCCTGCTTGTTTACCAATAAGGGCTTGTTCTTCTTTGATTAACGGTTCGTGCAAGAGAACATGCACTGGGGATTGAATATCTGGGGCAACTTTGACCCAGCGTCGTGAGGTGGTAATCAAAATATCCTCAACAAGGGTAAATCCCAAGGTTTTCGTAAAGTAACGAATCGCATCATCATAATTAGCCACAAACAAGGTGACAATGTGTAGTTTTAAATCCATATAGATCTATTTTATCAAGGCAAAAGTGAGTTGAATAGTCATTTATTGACTTTTTTTAAAAATGGATTGCCATGGCATCGTCACTAACAGGATAGAAAATAGAATCATCGCCATCCCTAATCCTTGTAGACCCGTGATGGTTTCATTGAGAAAAAGCATGCCTGCAAGCAAGGCAAAAACTGCTTCTAAACTCATGATTAACGTAGCGATGGGAGCACTTTTCGCGCGCTTCTGCCCGATGATTTGAAACGTATAAGCAATACAACTGGAAACCACACCCACATAGAGTAAGGCATAGATTGCTTGAGGTGATTGTAGGTAATCAAATTGAATCCCTTCCATGACAATCATTGGAATTGCTGTAATGAGAGTCGCGACCCCAAATTGCACAAAGGAGAACATTAACGAATCCAATCGGTTTTGAATTTGATCGATAAAGAAAATTTGGAAAGCGTAGGCAAAGGCACACCCAATGATCAATAAATCATAAACGTTAATCGCAAAGGTTTCTGCTTGATTCATCGAAAGAAAATAAAAACCGATGATCGCCCCACCTAACCCTATCCAAACAAGGAGCGTCGGTTTTTTTTCCACAAAGAAACCTAATAGGGGAACAAACAAAATATATAGCGCGGTTAAGAATCCACCTTTGCCACTGGTGGTACCTAATAACCCTACTTGTTGAAGGATCATCGCGAAGGAAAGGGCAAGTCCAGCATAAATGGCTAGGCGATAACCAGCAGGATTCCCTAATTTCATTAACGCTTTTTTTGGATTGATTTTTGCCCGGATAACAACAAAAAGACCCATCACCATCGTCGCGATGAAACTTCGCGTGGTCACAAAGGTATAAGGTTCCATCACAGTGTTGGCGATGGATTGGAAAATAAACGCGGTGCCCCAAATCATACTGGCTGCAAGTAAAATGAATTCACCTAAATAGGCTTTAAGGATGCGCATACTTACTGTCCCTGGGTTTGATTCAATCGAGATACAGCTTGGGCTTGGTTGAATAGGTTCACATTGTAAAATCGTGCAAAGTTTTGATCATTTTCAATAAAAGTAGGGGGTTCTTGGACAATCCATGCTTCCGTTGCTTGGTGTGTGACTAACCCTTTGGATAAATCTTGCACCATCCCGTTGGTGTAAGGCACACGGGGAGGTAAAGATTTAAATAAAATACGTTGGCTATCTTTAACCAACACATATTGGGCTGTACTTGGATCTTGGCCGGAAAGTGGTTGAACCGTGTAACCTTGCTTGGTTGCTAAGCCAACAAAATTTAGTTGGGGACCAAACATACCTTGATTGGTAATTAGTGGATTGTTGCCACCTTTGACCATGGTGACGATACTATAAATCATCAAGGTTGGAACCATGATGACCATGATGCCGAAGGGAATAAAGAAAAACCAGATGCCAATGGAGAATAAGAGTTCAGGAAAGAAAATTGCAAAGATGAAATTAAGCATAAAAAATACCACAAATAAAATCATCCCTACAGCAAAGATAATCGCGGCAGGGCCTTTTAAGGGAACAGATTGGCGACCAAATCTTACACGCATGGGATTTACTCCTAATGAGTTTCGTTGACGGAATCGGTGAAAGCGAGATCGTCGAGTTCTCATCCTTGATATTTTGCCATATTATGGCATTGAAGTCACTTAAAGATAACCTCCCTAAATAGGGGTATTTTGGTAACACTAAATGCCAGACTTTTTCTTGGCCTTTAAATCGAAGACTAGACCCATCACGATGGAGATTGGGATGCCAATGATCCAGACGGGGAACATAAAAAATGTAAACCATAAACTTACCGCACTTATTGTGAAGAGAAATAAAATGAACCAAACGGTGTAGGAGATAAGCATGAGGGGAAAGACCAACCACCGACCAAACTTAATGGCATTTAAATTAATAGCGAAAACAAAAAAACTGAATAAAACGCAAACCCCAATTATAGGCATCATGATGAAAGAAACTAGCGGACTTTGACTTTGAATTTCACTAAAGCTTATCAACGGGGATAAGGCCACAAATCCTAAGATAATCAACATCCAACTCATTGCAAAACTTATGATAATTCTTGCTAAAGGTGGTTTAATCAGTTCATTAAATAATTTCATGCCTTCATCATAACCCTTCTTTTAATGTTTTAATCAATCAAAGCTAATCTACTGAAAGAAAAACCTACAGGGACATTCCAGTTTTTTTCAAAACATCGATATTTAATGTTAATTTGAATGAATTTTACTCGTTTCAATCCGAATCCAATAATGACTTTTGGTCGTAGTTGACACTAAGCGCATTTTGGCAAAAATATTGTTATCAAAAATTGATAGTGTTTGTTTCTAATATGGCATAATTCATGGAAACTCAAAATAAAAACCCGCATAGGCGGGTTAAACAAAGTGGTGGCCCAAGCCGGGATCGAACCGGCGACACACGGATTTTCAGTCC
>JBMTFA010000026.1:0-10093 GCA_049433705.1 Bacilli bacterium | reverse complement strand
GGCATATTGGCGACACAATAATGAATCACCCCATCGATCTCATAGATCGGTTGATCATGATAGGTGACTTTACTTGTTTCGGTGCTTCCACCTTGATCGATGGCAACATCGACAATCACCGACCCTTTCATCATCGATTTTAAATCGTCACGTTTAATGAGTTTCGGTGCAGCATCGCCAGGAATGAGAACGGTAGATACCACGAGATCCGCAGTTTTTAACGCTTGGCGAATATTGGCATCATTAGAAGGTAACAAAGTTAACCGACCTTGACCAAAGGGGACTAAGGTTTCAACTTGATTAAATTTCACATCGATTGCGGTCACCTTTGCTTGCATGCCTAAAGCAATTTGCGTGGCGTTAAATCCAGCATAACCATTCGCGCCTAAAACCACTACATGGCCGGGTTCAACACCTGGAATACCACCTAGTAAAACGCCACGACCACCAAACGCTTTTTCTAAGTACTTTGCGCCTTCTTGAACGGCAAGGCGACCCGCAACTTCTGACATCGGACGTAACACGGGTAAACGTCCATTGCTATCTTGAATGGTTTCATAAGCAATCCCAGTCACCTGTTGCTTTAACAATGCATCGGTTAATGGTTTTGCGGCGGCTAAATGTAAAAAGGTATAAAGGATTTGGTTTGGACGCATCAAAGAAAATTCTTCTTCGAGGGGTTCCTTAACCTTAATGATCATCTCCGCTTGGGCATAGATGGCTTGGATGGTGGGTAAAATCTTACAACCCACCGCCAAGTATTCTTCGTTGGCAAAACCAGAGCCAATCCCAGCCTCTTGTTGAATCAAGACTTGATGACCATGTTGGATATATTGTTTGGCAGCGTCTGGCGTTAGGCCAACACGATACTCTAATTTTTTAATTTCTTTTGGGACACCAATGATCATAGGAGTCACCTCGATTCGCTTCAATTATATCACTGCGAAGTGGCTTTACTTGCTTCACCATGACGTACAAAAAACATCGTGATAAAACTTGCTAAAGCAAAGAACGTGGCATAAGGGAAAAGTAAGCGAAGACCAAAAGCGGTCATTAAGGCCCCAGATAATAATGGGGTAAAAATTTGTGCCGCCATCGAGGCGGTGTAGTAATAACCCGTGTATTTACCGATGCTACTACCAGAAGACATTTCCACAATCATCGGATAGGAATTCACATTAATCGCCGCAAACCCTAAGCCAGCGACTGGCATGATGAGATAAACAATCCATGCCGTTTCAACCGTAAGCAATGAACCGACAAAGGTCCCTAACGATAACATCAAGATTCCAAGCAACACGGTTTTTCTTCGGCCAATTTTATTCGCAAGCGCTGCCAGGGGTAAAAAGCCAATCAACGCGGCAATGTTTGCCACGGTCACGGGTAAAACATAATTGGTGATTTCCAAGACATTACTCGCATAATCCGTAAACTTTGTGGTGACTGCATTAAAACTAAAGAACCATAAAAAGACAGACACCATGATTAACCAAAAACTTAAGCGGTATTCTTTTTTTAAGGGCACCACTTTATTATCTTTTCTTGCTTGTTCTTCTTCCTCGGTTTCATATCCTTGGGCTAACGAAATTTGGTGCATCTCTTTCACCCAAGCCACTTCTTTGACAATGAAACGGAATAAGATGAGAATTGCCACTAAGGTCAAAGAAAGCATGATAAAGGCCCGAACATAAGGCGTGAATTCTTGGGTTGCCGCATTGATGATCAGGGTGGCAACAATATAACCAAGAACCCCCATTAAATTGACAATCGCATTCGCAACACTGCGGAAGGGTTTAGGTGTAATGTCTGGCATTAAGGATACGGCAGGTGTCCGATAGTATGACATCGCTATCAAGGCAACAAATAAAGTAGCGATATAGAGGATTAAATAAATCGGTGACACTGAGGTGATGTTTTGGAAGATCAAGGTGTAGCGAACAAACGAAGCATCCAATTTAGATGTAAAATAGACCACATCACCGACCACTGAAAAGGTTCTTTGATTAAGTTCCGCGATTTGGATAATCGCATCTTTTAAATTGCCATTGGTAGCAAAGCTGTAAAGATTATCTTGCTGACTAATCGCCAAGATACCCGCATCCACTACCGCAGATTGTTGATAAAAATCCACCACCGCAACCCCGATAATAAAGACCGCAGCAATGCTAATCCCAATCGTGATAAACGGTGTACGTTTTCCTAATTTTGAGGTGGAACGATCTGATAAATTACCAAAAAAAGGTAATAAAAATAACCCCAGTAAGTTATCAAACGTCATGACAAAGTTAGACCAAAAAGGATTTAAGCCGAAAGAATCCACGAGCATTTTGGAGATGACTGCTTCATAAAAACCCCAAAACATTTGGATTGATAGAAAAGCTAAACCAATGAGAATGGTACGTTGATAGTTGAGTTTCATGTTTACAAGGCTTTGATTTTAATCGTGGAGGCTAAGGTTTCGAGTTCAGCAAGATTCGTTAAATCGCCACCTTCTACTTTTTTCACCGCTAAAGCCATCGCGAACGCCAAGGAAGCTTTGTGATCCGAGGTCTTTTCATAACGAGACATATAACCTGCGAGTAAGGCATCCCCAGCACCAACCGTATGTTTGACTTTTACTTTAGGGGCTTCGACATGATAGGCTTTGGTCTTTTCCACAAAGATGGCGCCATTTTCACCTAACGAAAGGAGGATGCGATTTTGCGTGATGTCGGCGACTTTTCTTGCTTGGGTATAAAGTTTTTTAATATCGGTTGCTTCGGTATCCGCCAAAAATTGGAATTCAGAAAGATTCGGTTTAATAATCAAGGGTTTATATTTAATTAGTTTCTTTAGCTCTTGCCCGGAGACATCTAAAACAAAATCAATTTTCCGTTGGATGATATATTTGACAATTTGTTCAATCAATCCCGTTTTGTCATTTGCAGTCGTTGAACCAGAAATGACCACAATATCTTTTGGGGTAATGGTGTTGAGTTGGTTTAATAAGTTATTAAGTTCAGAACCATTAATTTCTGGACCGGCTGCATTCAATTCGGTTTCTTGGTCATTAATTAATTTCACATTGATACGAGATGTACCTTTAATCATGGTCGGGCGTAAATGAATATTTAAATAACGCCCTAATTGGCCAAGCATGTAATCACCCGTAAACCCACCAAAAAAACCAAGGATGGTGGACTTAATCCCTAAGGTATTGAGCATCACGGAGACGTTAATGCCTTTACCTGCAGAGACCACATGGGCATCCGTTGCCCGATTTAAACTTCCTAACTTTAACTTGGGTAAATCTAAATAATAATCAAGACTTGGATTTAAGGTGATGGTGTAGATCATGGTTATTTACTCTATTTCTTTGACACTTTGTAGTGAACAATTATTTTGGCACATGGACTTTGGGTTCGAATTTAGGACAGGAAGCATTGCCGCGTTTCTTCAGTCCCCATAACTGACAGACATTGACCGCGTTGGGGTCATACTCCCAGAAACCTCCTTGAGGTTGCCGTGGTTTAATGTGCGCATTGACAGGGTCATACCAATGCTTACAAAACGCGCATAAGCGAGCATACTTCACGTTTGCGACTGCCATAGTCCTATTTTAACTTATCTATTCCACGATTTCGAGAAAGAAAAGGCGCCTTCGATTGTCTTATAATTAGAACAGGCGGATTGAAAAATGAATATTTACTTTAATTTAATGGTTTTTGTAGGATTTATTGGTTTTTTATTTAGTTTAACGAGGGTGGTCATGCAGGCAAAATTGACCAAAAAAGGAAGGATAACTCCAACCTCAACCTTGAGTTTGATCGTCACCTCCATAATGTTGACCATCGGTGCGGTTGCCCCACGGATTCCTGTTGTGACCCCTTTAGAAGCAGTTCCAGCCCTACAAGTTAGAGATGGAAATCACTTAAAGGATCTGATTACCTTGTCGATGACCAAAAGAAACGAAGGCTTTACGCTCACGCCTGGCGTACAAGAAGATACTGCTGCCTCAAGTAATGCCTCTGAATCCGGAAACTCTTTTGTCGATACAAATGTCCAAGTCGAAGGGATTAAGGAAGGGGACGTGGTAAAAACCGATGGTGATTTTATTTATTACGCCAGTCGCTGGAATTCCAAGATTCGAGTGATGGCGGTTGCCGCTGATAATCAAGTCAACTATGTGCGGACGATTGAACTACAAACAGAAAATGAAACCATCTACACGGATAGCATGTACCTCACCGAAAATTATGTCGTGGTAATTGGCTATCGTTATACCTTATCCTCCACTTGTGCCAAAGAAGATGACAATGGGGATGTGTATTTTTGTGCCGATTTTAATTGGTGGCAACCCACTGGTTCGGTGATCCTTATTGATCGCACAACCTACGAGATTGTTTATACCCTACAAACCGATGCAGCCTTTATCGATCATCGGATTGTCCCTGTGATGGAAGGCAATACCATCATCCAAGAAACCCTTTATTTAGTTGGTCATTATTATTTTTATAATCTTGAAGATACGGCGAGTTTAGCACCAACCTATCTTGAAAATGATGGGGATGCGCAAGCTTTACCTTTTGAAGATATGCATTACATCCAAGGGGATAACTTATATGCGATGACCACCTTTACAGGCATTCCCCTTTTAGATAATCCCAACGAAATTAGTTTCAGTAGCCAAGGTATTTTAGGTACCAGTCCAGATTATAAAAAACTTTTTGTCAACCAAGACCATCTATACTTAGCCCAATCGAATTATCTTTGGGAAGAACCGGTGAGTTATCAAACCACCACCTTACTTCAATTTGACCTTCAAGTCGAAGCGGGAACACTCACCTTAAAAACCGTAGGCACCATCCGGGGCATTGCCGTGAATCAATTTGCCTTAGATGAATACGAAGGCTATTTCCGGATCGCCACGACAGATACGGTTTGGAATATGCGAGCGAATGAATGGTGGTGGTCGTTAGAAAACCGAACGATTACCAATCGCCTTTATATTTTACAAGCACTTGAAGATGGGACCTTTGGCATCGTTGCTTTGATTGAAGAAGGTTTAGGTAAACCAGGTGAATCCATCATGTCGGTTCGCTTCCAAGGCCCGCTTGCGTATGTGGTGACTTTTTTAAGAACCGATCCCCTTTACATTATTGATCTTTCTAATCCAGCATTACCAGTGATTCGTGAAGAAATTGTGTTACCAGGTTTTGATACCTATCAACATCCTTGGGGTGATGAAGGCCTGATTGGTTTAGGGTATGATGCGGATGAAAATGGCATGTTAACCGGAATGAAACTTTCTGCATATGATGTTAGTGAAGGGGAAAGTGATGTAATCCAAACTTTCTTAATTAGTGACTACATTACTAACGCGATGGATGAAAATACAGAATCGGTCTGGGGTTGGACGTGGGCGGAAGCGCTTTGGGATCACCGGGCGATTACCGTTTCTGTTGACCATGGGATCTTTGCCTTTGCAGTGAATGCTTATAGTTATCAACGCCAAACACAACCTAGTGATGACGAAACTGGACGCGATGTTTGGTACAACTATGAATTTACTTATCATAGTTTGTTCTTCGTCTTCTCGATTGACTTTGATGCTGAGGAACCCATTCAATTATTGACCACGATTGAACATCCGACGAGTGACATCGGTTATGTTCAAGTCGATCGCGGTGTCATCATCAACGATGTCATTCACACCTTATCGAACCAACAAATGATTAGTTTTGATATGACGACACAAACGATCTTACAATCGTTAACATTTCCCGAATATTTACAAGCTTAAGCCGTCAGTGGTTTTAACTTTTTCCCGAGTGAAGATTGGCGAATCGTTTTCACTGTGAATTGAATCACTGGGCCAAAGGCGACCCCTAAAAAGAAAGATAAGATGGTTAATGAACTGGCATTGGTACCAGATAAAGCCCCATAGATAATGGCAAGCACAAAACCAAAATAGGCGACGATAGTACGCATTACTGGGTAATTTTTCACGCCCAACACTTTCATGATGGCAAAGGTAAATTCTTCAATGACCATGCCAGGGAATGTTGATAAGATCAAGAACGCTGAACCTAAACAATACAATAAGAATCCGAGCAAGTGACTGCCGATGGCGGCAGGTAAACCAACAATCGTCCATTGAGGAAAGACGACAAAATCATAAAAGTCAACCATCCCGTTCATGATCAGAACAGAAACAAATACAAAAGCAGATTTGAGATTGCGGCGAATCAATAAGATGAAAAAAATCATCGCATAGGTATGCACACTTGAGGCAAGACCAAAGGTAAAAAAACCAAGTAACGGTTTCAACAGTTCATTGAGTTCATACGCGGCAACACCCCATGGACCAAGACCCAATGTGGAAGATTTCATGAGGAACACGCCCATCGCTGCAATGGGGACACCGAGGGCATAAATGAATAATAAATAACGTGAGACGATTAATTTTTGTTTCATAACACGCGATTGATGATCTTCACATGGCGATAAAGATTCACAAATAAAGTAATCAATGAGCCAAAGGCAAGGGCGAGCACAAAGGATAATACCGTAATACTGCCTAACCCATCCCCTTGAAGAAGTGCATAAGTTAACCCCGTAAACACGCCTAAAAATTCAACGATCCAGCGAGCGTTGGTAAAGGATTTAATTTTAAACACTCGCAAAATCGTAAGATGAAAATCATCATAAACATTGGGTGGAAATCCAGAAATAATAATCGTAGCCAACCCCCAAGTCATCAATAAAAGTGCAATAAGAAAGGCAACGATACGAAAAGGTAAGGTTAAATCTTGAACACCGAAAGCAGGTAATAACCATAAGTCCCATAGATCAATCGATAACGAAATCAAAATCATCGGAAAGATCGCAAGTATAGATTGCCATGCGCGTCCTAATATCAAGACGGTTAGTAAAAGCACTGAAGTATGCATTAATGAACTTTGACCAATGGTAATTTGCATGTTATTCACTGCGAGCAATCGTTGTAAATTTAAGATCGCGGTATCCCACGGGGCAACACCTAAATTAGCACGGGCAAACAAAGAGACACCTAATCCTAAAGCAAGAATGCCTAAGCCGTATAAAGCGAGATAAAAGAATGAAAATTTAATCCAGGTTGGTTTCACAAGAAATCATTATACGCTTGTTATGATAGAATATCGATGCCTGATTATGGTTGATAGTAAGAGTCTTGATGACTCATTTTGGTTTGATAAATTTTGCCGTCATAGTCGATGCCTTGCGTAAATGCTCGCCATTTCTTTTCATCAAATGTATCAGCTTGCAATAAGGGTATTAGTGATGCAAATAAAGTTAATGCTTCATCCATTAATTGAATAAACGATTGGCGAGAAGCAACCTTGGTTACCGGATGATACCAAGTTTTTCTTGCTGTATTCATCGCGCGATTCGCTATCGTTTCTTTTAATTTTATCGGGTGAATCAAACTATAGGGTAGGCTGCGTTTACCAGCGAGAAGGATGACCAATAAACGATTCAACCAGCTGCCATGATATAAAAATTGATAAGTTGACCGCATGTCTTCAACCGCTTGTCGATACGTATCAAGATTTAAATCTTTCTCAAACGCTTTAGCGTAAAGCTCACTGACATGCGATAAAGAAAGACTATCGATTTTTAAGGTGTTTTTGGGTTGATAATGTTTAGAGGAAAGCTTTAGTTTTTGGCTTAACCCTAAATCAATTTCTACTTCTAAACGGGCATGATCTGCAGAAAAAAATCCGGTGAGTTGCCCTTGGTCATCAAAGCCACTGCGATAAAACACATAAGGATGACAAACACGATCAAGGACATAATGACTTAAGGCACCAAACACATACGCTTGGCGCACTTCATCTTTTTTTCCACTGTACCATCCTTGTTTCAAAAGCGGCGCTATACTCTTCACCGGTAATTGATTATGCAAGGTAGAACCAAAGGCATTGATGGTTTGTTGTCCTAATCTTTTTTTAAAAGGCGCTTTACCAAAAAAGAAAAACGGATCTGGTCCTTGCGAACCAACCCAAACAACCGGTATATGTTTACTAAGAAATGGCCACGTTTTGTTGTATTGCAAAAGCAATTGGTCAGCAAAATATTGATGGGTTAAGATCGAGGGCATGGCGACTACTCTAAATGGGAATTGGGAAGTTTACGAGCCCGATTAAAGAGAAGACCACCGCCAATAAATAAGACGATCAAAGCAAGAATCCCATATCGCATGGCGCCTGGGAATACGGGATCAACAATTTCTGTGGTGCCATTAAAGACAAGGACTAGACTACTAACAAACGCGATGATGGCAGGCCCCATAAAAGCAGCAACCCGAGAGAAGACCGTATATAAACCAAAGAATTCGTTTGCTTTTTCTTTAGGAATAATTTTGCCAAAGTAGGCTCTGGATAAGGACTGGATAGCCCCTTGGGAAGTGGCAATCATTAAACCAAGAATGGTAAATAACAACACAGAATTAATAAAGAATCCAAATAAACTCACCAAAGCATAAATGCCAATCGTGACCAATAATAAGGATTCTGTTTTAAACCGTTTCCCTAATTGAGCAAAGATGAGGGCAAAGACGAAGGCCGCCACTTGGATCATTAAAAAGATGGGTAATAAAATCGTGTTGACATTAGCAGACGTGACTTCCGGAATCGCATTCACTGCGAAGACGACTGCTTGAGAAATAATCGTATGAACACCATCGATGTATAAAAAGAACGCAATCAAGAATAAGAATATTTTTTGATACTTTCTCACGTCTTTAAAGGTGGCAAATAAACGCGTGAAGGCTTTTATAATGGGTTGTTTTTCCGGTTCAATCCCGTAGACTTGTTTTACCCGCTTGAGGAATGGTAAGGAAAAAACAAACCACCAAACACTGGTAATTAAGAAAGTAAGTTGTAAACCTAACGCTCCGTCCAATAAGGTAATCAAAGCAATCCCGACCACAAGTGGAATCGTTGACCCCCCTAAATAACCAAACGCATAGGCGACCGTTGAAACCCGATCCATTCTTTCATCGGACGTCGTATCGACAATATAAGAGTCATAAAATACATTGGTCGCGTTATAGGCTAGATAGGCAATGGTGAAGGGAATGAGAACGACCCACCAAGGGAAGTAGGGGTATAGAGGAATGAGGATAGAAGAGAAGATTCCAAGGGTAAAAAAGAATCGAAAGAAACGATCTTTATATCCTTTATAGTCAGAGATCGTGCCAAGGATCGGTGAGAGGATAGCAATTAAAATTGAGATCCCAGCAATGAGCAATTGATAAAGAATACTCGATTGGTCATTGGTTAAACCACCGGTATCAACGGATAAAAAGGTGTACAAACCAGGGAAAATAAAAGTCGCGAAGACCACCGTAAAGGCAGACTCGGCCCAATCATAAAAAATATAAGCCCATTCTTTTTGTGTAAAATTCAATAACTTTTTCATAACGTTCCTCTTAAGGTGTAGTTTAACACTCTTTGGCGAAAAACTTAAACCGAGATGGGTGCTTAACAATTCTTTAAAAAAGGTAAAATAAAGACGATGCTCATTAGCCTTTGGGAAAGCCTTTCGGCAACTATTCTTCAATTTGGGATTTGGGGAATCGTGTTTATTTTGTTATTAACATTTTTCCACCCTACTTTTGAAGCCCCTGCGGCAATCTTATTGTTAACCCTCTTATCGGTGCTATTGCAATCCGTTTGGTGGGCAACCTTGCTCATGTTAATTGCATTTACCCTTGGATTTTTTAGCTTTTATGGGTTAGTGCATGCGTTACACAAACGCAGTGGCTTTGCCCTGAATCGTTTCAAACTTTCGCAAGCTGCCCTTGCATGGGTGAAAGCCCAACCAACTTGGAAGCATATTCTCGTGATTGGAATGCCTCTGATTTATACTTATCCCTTACGCGTTGCCTTTACTTTAAATCATCACAATCTTAAAGATTATGCGCTACAAACCTTTGCGCAGTATGTAGTGTTATCCCTTGGCAATCTTGTTTTATATTTTGGGTTTATCCAAATTATCTTTTTGAATGCCCCATGGTGGGTGCCTTCATTAGTTTTAACTGGATTTGGTATTTTGATTTATTTAATTC
>JBMTFA010000025.1:0-10112 GCA_049433705.1 Bacilli bacterium | reverse complement strand
TTAAAGTTTTTAGCAGATGCAGCAGTCAAGGAAGGGTTAATTAAAACCCCAGAAGATATTGGTCAACTTTACTACCATAACATCGGTCATCATTTAGGGTTAGACACCCATGATCCGATCAGTCGCGAACTACCCTTAGAACCAGGTTGTGTCATTACGGTTGAACCAGGCCTTTACATCAAAGAACTCGGCATTGGTGTGCGGATTGAAGACAATATTTTAATCACCGAAAAAGGATGTGAAAATCTGTCGATTGATATCCCCAAAAGTGTCGAAGAACTCGAAAACTAATCTTCAACTTCTCTAAAGCAAGAACCGCCAATAAATTCACGAATTAACGAGTGAGAAGGAATCCATTTTTCTTCCATATCGACAAAGTATTTCAACATTCGAATTAATCGTTCCGCAGTAGGAAAGTACCGTGATTCTTTTTCAATGGAGGATAGCAGAGGAATCGCATAACGCTTCATTACACATAATTCATATGGTAGAAAAGAGTTAAACACATAATCGGCTTCTTCCTGGGTTTTATAAATCCAAGTAAATTCACCCCGGCGAACCGATGGCCACATATCGATGGTTTGTTCCGCTGAAGATCCCCGATACTTTTTATCACGGACCATTCTTCTTAATAACCGTAAATCCGTTAATGACATTGGGTTATGGTCATCATAATTAATTTGCGCTTGCGGCGAAATATAGATTTTATATTTTTGTGTTTTTGGTACCAAGGAAGTTAGCATGTCATTGAGCGCATGAATCCCCTCAATAATGATTAAGGTATCTTCCTGAATTTTTAAGGTGCGTGCATGCTCACCGGCAGCATCAAATTTACTTAGTGGCAATTCAACCACTTCCCCGTTGATTAACTGAGCGAGGTGTTGGTTAAATAAAGGTAAATTTAACGCATGAATATTTTCTAAATCAGGTTTCCCATCCCTATCTTTTGGGGCTTCCTCACGAGGCAAATAATAATCATCAATGGAAATGCGAATCGGTTGGAAACCGCGTGACATTAATTCAATTCGAAGGCGGTTGGCAAACGTCGTTTTTCCTGAACTTGATGGCCCCGCAATACAAATGAGGCGTAAGTTATCTTTCCGGTCTTCAATCGCTTGCCCTAATTCCACGAGCATCCGACTATGCTTGGCTTCACATAAATTGATGAAATCAACAATCTTTTCTTCGCTAACGTAGTCATTGATTCGTGCCACTGAATCTGCTTGGGTAATCTTGGACCACGCATGGGCTTCTTTGAGGGTTTGACCAAAAATCGGGGCATCCTCAAATGCAGGAATCTCACCTTTGGTTTCTGATCGAGGATATTGAATGATAATCCCAGGGGGATAATAAATTAATTTCCATTTTTGAATATATTCAGAAGCAAGGGCCATCATGCCGAACATGTAGTTGCTGTAGTTACCACATCGATAAAAATGAACCGTTTTTTCTGGACGATATTTTAAAATCTTTATTTTATCTTCGTAGCCTAATGTTTCATAACGACTAATGGCCTCATCTTTGGGCACAATCATCCGTTCAAAAGGAAGATTTTGTTTGACGAGTTGACTTAGTTTTTGCTCAAGTTTACTGACAAATAATGGATCAATTTTCTTTGGATTGGTAAACTCCATAAAGATAGAACGCGAAATATGATAAGAGAAGCGAAAGCGATAACTTGGGTCAATCTCATGAATCGCCATCGCGAGTAAATATCGCAAGGTAGTTTCATACGTTCTGACTGCGTCTTGATCATGAATCGTTAAAAATTCAATTGCCGCATCAAAATAAACTTCATAGTTTAAATCACGAATTCGATGATTGACTCTGGCACAAAGGAAGGAATGATTTTCCGGAAGTAAAGTTTTTAAGGCAACTTTTTCTTGAAACGTGGTTTCTTGATTAAGGTAAATAAGCTTAAACGCCATAAGATGATCTCCTCATTCCCTCGGAAAAGTTTTTGAGGGAAACACTCAATTATAATTTATTTTTTAAAAAATCAAACAAAAGCATCGAAAAAAAGTTAATTTTATTTAAGATTCGCTGTTTTGCTTGGTCACATAACTCCGCATCAACGCGGAAAATCTTGGTAAGGAGAAAAAAGCTTCTGAGGCGCCAATCCGATGTAATCTTTCATGTCCCTGTAAAAGATATAGGCTAGGCGTAGAAAATCCATCGGGAAAATATTGAGGAAAGGTGAATTGAAGGTTAGATAATTGATTCAACAATTGCAAGGTATCAAGATAATAAACTAAGGTTTCTGTATCTTCGATCCATTGGGTAAAAATGGGTTGGAAGCGAAGGCAACTGCTACACGTTGGATTACCAAGATAAAGTAAAAATGGGGTTGAAGTATCCGCTAAATTTTGTAGGTCATTGATATTGATTCGTACAACCCATTGATCGATAGGCGCATCTTCAATATAAGACGTGGGAAGATTTGGATTTGTGGCAATTGGAATCAATGCCGCCTGCGGTTGGCAGCTCACCATCAGTCCTAAGAAACTAAGCATCACAGTCAATTTCGTAAGATGTTGCATAAATAAACTATAGCACCTTAGCACCGGATTCTTAAACTTGTGTTTATAATAAGAAAAGAGGTATGAATACATGAATGTCTGGCATGATGTTTCAAAAAAACGAATCACTCCTGAAAAATTTATCGCCTGTATTGAAATTTCTAAAGGTTCTAAAAATAAATATGAAATGGATAAAGAAACCGGAGCTTTAATCTTGGACCGGGTCCTCTTTACGTCCACGCACTATCCACAAAATTATGGGTTTATCCCAAAAACTTATGCGGGAGATTTAGATCCACTCGACGTCTTAGTGTTATGTTCTGAAGCCATTCAACCACTTTCGCTCGTGGAATGTTACCCCATTGGCGTGTTTAAGATGATTGATAATGGCACCGTGGATGAAAAGATCATTGCCATTGCGACCTCTGATCCAGTCTATAGCACGTATCAAGACCTTAAAGATTTACCCGATCACCTGTTTAGTGAAATGCGCCACTTTTTCCAAGTTTATAAAATGCTAGAAGGCAAAGACACTTTTGTTTCCCAAGTGGAAGGAAAAGATGTTGCCCTTTCCATCATTCGCAACAGCATTAAGTCCTACGAAGAACATTTCGAAGGTTAAGTTTTCTTTTCATGAATCATTTAGTTTTATTTCACCCGGAGATTCCGCAAAATACCGGGAATATTATGCGCACGGCGATGGCGACTGAATCCAAACTCCATTTGATTGGACCTCTGCCTTTTAAACTCAATGATGAAACCTTAAAACGTGCCGGTTTAGATTATGTTGAACATTTACAGTATGCCTATTATGAATCGTATGAAGCGTTCATGAAACAGCATCATCATCCGATGCTGCATTGCATTACACGTTACGGGACCAAAGTTTATACCGAGATGGTGGTAAACAACCCTGTTCAAGATTATTATTTTTTATTTGGTTCAGAATCAAGTGGTCTGACCGATGAGATTTTAAAAGCTAATCAAGACCATTTATATCGGATTCCGATGAGTGTCTTAGCGCGTAGTTTAAATTTATCCAATAGTGTTGCCTTAATCATTTATGAAGTGCTTCGCCAACAAAAGTTTGAGGGACTTGCATCGAAAGAAGTGTTAAAAGGTGAAGATTTTTTAAATAAAAAAATTGGTCAATAACGTTTGATGCCTTTCAACAATGGCTCTGCCCATTTTGGATCAGCATTGACTCTGATATGTTTCACATCTTTGATAAGCACTTGACCTAAGCTCGTAGTCCTTTTTAACGATCCCACTTTCGCATAGGTGACAAGACCTGTAGATTGCTTTGCTAGGGCTAAAACCATTTGGGCTCCCTTTACTAACCAATCGTGATCGAATTGTGAATGATGAAGGATGAGATGACTGCCAGGCTTACCCTCGATGTGCATAAAGATGTCACTTTTTTTTGCGATGGAAAAAGTTAGATAATCATTTTGCTTTGCATTTTTACCAAAAGAAAAGCGCATCCCATGATCTTCGACATAATAAGGAGATTTTTGATCCACTAGCGTGGGTTTTGTTTTCATTCCACTGAGCAGATGGTTCGAAATTAAATAATCTTTCATGGTCGCTAACGTTAGGGCATTGTCTGGTAATGGTGATGCTAATAGTTCTGATACGATCGCAATCGCTTTTTGATTATCTTGTTGTTGTGCGGTGACTTCGATGAGGCCTTGTTTTGCTTTTTTGTATAAAGCATATAACTGATTAACCCCATCGAAATTGGTTTTAAACTGTGCGGAAGGCATGGGTAAGGATTGAGGATTTGGATAACGATGCCAAGGAAGGTTGGGTTCAATTTGCATCGCATCTGCGATTGCTTGATAAGTTAAAGATGCTTGATGATGGGTTGCATCCTCATCAAGCGCTTTTTGGCGACGAAGTTTTTTATTTAAGACTTGTTTAAGTAAGGGGCGATAAATGTCACTGCTTGCCTGTAATAATAAATCTTGTAGTTCCATTGAGCTTGGTGGGTTTATGGGTGAGATTTTGCTGGTGATTGTAGCCTTAGGATTCCAACCATGAACGCTATCAAAGACGATGGTTTGGTCATGTTTTAGCATGAATCGAGGATTAAATGGTGTGAACTGAATCACCAATTGAAAAGTTTTTTCTTGCTGTTTTAATTCACACACAATGTGTTGTTGATCATCGAGGGATATTGAAACAATCTGGCTGTCTTTAAGAAATGCTGATAATGCATGAGGTTGCCAGGCTTCAAGGTTAGGTTTTTCTTTCAAGGATTTAATTGCGTATTGGGGCTTTTCATTTTGAAAGTTAAGAATCAGCATCCATGGGGTTTTACCTCGACATATCCACAACCAAGTTTGGCGGGTTATTTGGTAAACATGCTGGATGGATTGTCGGAGAAGGTCCTGCCATTGTGAAAGAAGCAAAATGTCCGTATTCATCATAAAAAAAGTATAGCATAGACCTTTGCTTGATTGACTTTTACTCGCGTTCGTAAGATAATTTTTAAAACTTATGAAGTCAGGATTACTCATTATATTAAGTGGACCTTCAGGCGTGGGAAAAGGCACGATTCGCAAACGAATCATGGACGATCCCACTTTAAAACTTGTTTACTCTGTTTCGATGACTACCCGAACCATTCGCCCTGGTGAAGTAGAAGGGAAAGATTATTACTTCGTAACCCCAGAAGCTTTCCAATCCGCGATTGATCAACATGACCTTTTAGAGTGGGCAGAATTTGTCGGCAATCGTTATGGCACGCCTAAAGCGAAGATTGAAGCTTTACGACAACAAGGCAAAAATGTCTTACTAGAGATTGAAATTAATGGCGCAAAGCAAGTGATGAGTCAAGCGACAGGTCCTGGACTCGTAACGATCTTTCTTATGCCCCCATCATTTGAAGCATTAGAGAATCGGATTCGAAAGCGTCGCACGGAATCCGAGGCGATTATTCAAGAACGTTTAAACAAAGCCAAAAGAGAAATGAATTTACATCATGACTATCAATACTTAATTGTCAATGACGATATCGAACGAGCAGCCTTACAAATCATTGACATTATCAAAGAAAGAATGCAATCGATGCCCCAATGAAGACCTATTTACTTGAGGTCTATATTGAACATCAACTTCAACAACTTAATCGCCCATTTACTTATGAATATTCAGGGGACTTGCTACCCCAAAAAGGGATTAGGGTTCGCGTCCCTTTTCGTCAGCAATCGTTAATTGGTTATGTGACGAAAGTGACAGAAGTTGCCGATATTGAATCGGTGAAGCTAACTAGTCCATTTCCGATTCTACCGATCGAAACCATGCTGGATGAGACGCCCATCCTAACAGATGAATTATTAGCATTAGTGGATGCCTATGCCCAAAAATATTTTGCCTCGAAAATTGGATTACTCCAAGCGATGCTTCCTCCTTCTTTATTTCCTAGTAAACGCAGTTTAAAAAGCCCAAAAATAGCTTATGAATCATGGTTAATCATTCACCAACATGCCACTTTAACTACGATGAATGCAAAGCAAAATCAATGGTGGCAGATGGTCAAAAATTTTCCGCGAATCAAAGTCCACGATATTAAAAGTAAAGCGGCTGTCCAATTTTTGTTAACTTCCCAACTCGCGGTGTTAGAGAAAGTGGAAAAACGCCGGTTTGTTTTCTCAGCGATGCAAGTCGATCAAAAACCAGTTTTATCAAATGAACAACAAGCTGCGTTAGCAAAAATCAAAAATGCTACGCAATCGATCGTGCTTTTAGAAGGTGTCACTGGGAGTGGTAAAACCGAAGTTTATTTGCAATTGTCTGAAACCGTTATTGCCTCAGGCAAGACTGTTTTAATGATTGTGCCAGAAATTGCTTTAACACCGGTGATGATGAGTTATTATCATCAACGCTTTGGAGAAAAGGTTGCGATCTTACATTCAGGTTTAACCCCAGCTGAAAAGTTTGATGAATATCGCCGTATTCTTCGCGGCGATGCTTCGGTGGTCGTCGGGGCACGCTCTGCCATCTTTGCCCCTTTACAACATCTTGGTTTGATCATTCTTGATGAAGAACATTCCGAAACTTATAAACAGGACACTTCACCTTTTTATCATGCGAGAGAAGTGGCCTTATGGCGGCAACAATATCATCAATGTCAATTCATCATGGGCACGGCAACACCCTCGCTCGAATCAAGGGCCCGTGCGCAAAAAGGCATCTACGAACACGTCTTACTACGGAAGAGAATTTTTGATCAACCCTTACCAAAAACCACCATTGTTGATATGAATCAAACGCATTTGTTAGCGAAAGAAAGTAGTTTATTTTCCCAACCCTTGCTTGCAGGGATTCGCCAACGAATTGAAAAAAAAGAACAAGTTATTTTGTTGGTGAATCGCCGTGGTTATGCGCAAAGTGTGGTGTGCCGCCAATGCCAATATGTTTTTACTTGCCCTTCCTGCCAAGTCCCGTTAGGTTACCATTTCCAAATTCATAGTTTGAAATGCCATTATTGCGATCACGTGGAAACCTTGCCATCACATTGTCCTTCTTGCCAATCCACTCAATTAATGAAGCAAGGCTTTGGCACAGAAAAAGTGGTAAGTACTTTATCGAGTTTATTTCCTGAAGTTAAGATTGGTCGACTAGATACCGACATGACAGGATTAAGGACTTCGATTGGTCATGTCTTAAAACAATTTCAAGAACAAAAATTACATATTTTAGTGGGGACACAAATGGTGGCAAAAGGGCATGATTTTCCAAATGTTACCCTCGTCGGGGTGATGTTAGCGGATTTAGGTTTACATGTTCCCCACTATCGCGCTAGTGAACGAACGTTTCAATTGCTTGCCCAAGTGGTGGGAAGAACCGGACGCGGTAATCAACCTGGGGAAGCCATCATTCAAACCACGATGCCTCATCACTTTGCAATTCAACTAGGCGCAAAACAAGACTATCCACAATTTTATTTGCAAGAAATGAAACAAAGAAAGGCAATGCAGTATCCACCTTATACGTATTTAGCCAGGTTTGAATTATCAAGTCGAGATCAAGCCATGGTGGATGAAGTCAGTCTAGAATTATTACAATCCCTGCAGACTCAACTCAAGGACATCGCGGAGATTATAGGTCCTAATATTCCTTATCCAGAATTCTTTGCCGGTGTTTATCGCCGAAGAATTTTACTGAAATATAAACAATATGATTTACTCCATCAGGTGATTGAAAATCTCTACCCCTTACTGATTACCAAAAAAGCAGTAAAAATTCTCTTTAATGTCGACCCTTATGACCACTAGATATTCATATCATTTTTAGGCAATTTAAGATAAAATATTGTGTAATGAGGATTCGTCATGGTCATTGAAATTTTTGGTTTAGATAAGTATGTCGTTGCTAGTCTTAGTCGAGAATTGCAACCTTCGATTTTAAAACTGACCCAATTAAAACCTTCGCAACTATATTTTGCAGTCCATGAAACTTTAATTTTTCATAATGGGGTTGATCAAAATGCTTGGCATACAATGGTCAAAGTCCAATTAGAACCTGGTCAAACGCAACATCAAACCGCACTCATTCAATTATTAACGAAAGCGCTAAAGCCGCATACCATTCATGTTCACCTTGAATTTTATGTTCAACCAACCCATCAAAGCACCCATCTTATCCAAGAAGATTATCCATTATTTGTTTCAGAAACGAATCAAGTCAACCTCGATTTACCCGATGAAGAAGATAGTAAAGAAATTTATCACGGTAATATGTTTGCAGGAAAAGAACGCGACTTAGAAAAACTCGATCAAAGTAAACCTTTACCGACTACCAAAAAGAAAAAAGTGGCATAACAAATGATGAACATTCACACCCCTATGAATGAATTTCTCATTGTTGGTCAAGTGCTTTCCAAAATCATTGATGAACATCTTGCGTTTTCTGATGCTTTAAAATCCATCATGCAGACGCTGCCCAAGGGCCCATCCCAAGGATTAGTTCGCTCTATTACTAGCTGTGAACTCCATCACCATCGGCTCCTTGATCATGTGGTGAATCGATTTGTCCCGATGCTTGTCCCCCAAGATCGCTACATCATTCAAGCAGCGATCGGGAATAATGTGTTTGTTAAACGCGTTCCTTATGAAACCACCATTGCTTTTTTAGAAAGTTTTTTAACGGAAAAACAAATCGATGCATCGATCAAAGCATCGTTGATTGCGCTTGCTGCCCCTGGGAAAAACTTAATTGATCCTAACATCAAAGAAAATTCCGTTGCTTATTTATCCATCAAATACAACACGCCTGAATGGTTGGTGTTGATGTGGATTAAGCATTTTGGTTTTGCCATCACGTTAAAAATTTTATCCACCAATAATAAAGCAGTGCTACAAGCCTGTCGCGTGAATACCTTAAAGACCTCCACCGAATCCTTGGTCGCTAAGTACCCAGAATTCATCGCATCACCCGTCGAAGACACGGTGATTTATCAAGCAAAAGAACCCTTAAAAAATAATCCTGCTTACATCGAAAACTTAATTTTTCAACAACGATTAGCAGTTACGGATGTGTTCAAGCAATTTAGTTTTGATAACGTAAAAGGAGAAATGTTACTCGTCGAAACACGCCCTCAGGCGCTATATTTAGAACTTCCCATTTATACTGAACAAAAGATTCGGATTAACGTGGTAACGAATTCAGTGGAACGAAAACTTGCGATGCAAAAATCCTTGCAAGCGTTTCAACTCAATCAAGTGGTTCTCTATGAATCGGAACCGAAGGGATTGATTACTCATCTATCCAAAAAACAAGATGTAGTGATGGTGGTCCCTCAATGTTCGAAGTTTGATTTAATCCGATCCTTACCTGATTTTTTCATTCATTTTAAACAAGAAGAACTGGATGGTTTAATTGCCTCCCAGCAACTTGCCTTAGAGGAATCAAGTCAATTTGTCGAAGAAGGTGGTTTGCTTTTTTATGGGGTGAACACGCTTAATCACAAAGAAGGAAAGCTCCTCATCGAAGACTTCCTAAAAACCCATCCGCAGTTTAAAATGATTCAGGAATTTCAATATTTCCCCTTTGATAAATTCAACACCGCCCTTTATGTTGCTGCGATGAGAAAGAGTAAATGAACATGGAAAGCATCTTTGGACAAACTTTACCTTTATTAGAACAAACCTTGGAAGCCTGGGGTCATAAATCGTTTTATGCCGGCGTCATCTTCGATTGGATCTATGAAAAAAAAGTGCGTACCTTTCAAGCGATGACGAATTTGAGTCTTGCACTTCGGGAACAATTAACCCAACACTTTCACTTTAATTTACCGTCCATCCACGTTCGCCGTGATTCGCTAGATCGAACGGTTAAATTGTTATTAAAGTTAGAGGATGGCTATTTAATCGAAGCCGTTTTGATGCGTTATAACTATGGCAATGTCATCTGTGTTACCACCCAAGTGGGTTGTAATATTGGCTGTTCGTTCTGTGCTTCTGGGTTATTAAAACGGCAACGCAATTTAACTGCCGGAGAAATGATTTCACAAATTGTGGTGATGAATGATTTATTAGATGCAGAAGGCAATAAAGAACGTGTTTCTCACATCGTCGCCATGGGCAC
>JBMTFA010000024.1:0-10389 GCA_049433705.1 Bacilli bacterium | reverse complement strand
TAACGTACAGGGTTTTTGTTTTATAAGAGTAAAAACCACAGTAAGACATATCCTCAATTTGCTTCGATGATGAAAGGTGTTTGCACATGAAGGAGAGAAGTTCTCCCCAGGAGAATATATCCCTCCCCTGATAGGCAAATATAGGCATCGTTAGGATGCATCAACAAAATAAATACCAACAAAAATCCAGGCGGAAGGCACATTGCTTGGATCTCCCTCAGCAAGGCCGAATAAGATAGTGATGTAAAGCCCAGATACCCACGCAAGGACGTCAACAAAGGAAGGATAGTAAATGACCGTAGAAAACCAATTAGCATAAAATCCAAAGGTCTTACCATAAGCGGCCTCTGCGTAATCTACTAAATCGTTTGCTGTTGCGTACTTTGAGGCAATGACACTAAAGGATAAACTGGCAAACACCATTATCAAACCACCGATGACCCAAGCATCATAGTTTTAATCTAACTTTATCCTAAAAATATGCCGTTTTAAGGCGCATAAATCAAGACATTAACTTACAATTTTTTCCTTTACAAAACTTAACAATTCATCCTGATTTCCTTTAGGATAAAGGCATAGAATATTTTTGTAATTAGGGTAAATAAACCCAAAGGAGAAAAAGATGAAAAAAGTCTTCTTGCCTATTAGTGCCGTTGCTTTGATTGCGCTTGCCGCTTGTGGTGGCACACCAGTCAAAACGAACTTAAGTGTTTTCTTTGTTCCTTCAAGAGACAATGCAACTTTGGTAAAGGGTATTACCTACTTACCCGCGGTTTTAAAAGCTGAACTTGCTGAATTAGGTTTTAATTTTGAAACGGTTGGCGCCTTCGTTGGTACTTCTTACGAAGCTGTTGGTGAAGCGCTTGACGCTGGCACTGCTGACGTTGGTTTAATTCCTGGTGGAACTTATGCTATCTATGCTGATGGTGAAAATATGGATGTTGCATTGACTGCTACACGTGCTGGTTTAAATAAGGATTCAAATAATCCAAAAGATTGGAATGATGGATTACCAACGCTTGGTGATTCCAACAATCAAGTTACCTATTACCGTTCAATTGGTGTGGCTGGTACTTCTGCTAAAGGTCGCGCCTTAGCAGCAATTATCAATGCTGGAAATCAAATTACTTGGGAAGATTTACAAGATGCGAAGATCGGCGTCCAATCTGCCACTTCTTCTGCTGGTCGGATCTATCCAACCCTTGAATTCATGGAATTATATGACAAAAAATTATCTGACTTACCAACCGAAAATGTTATCCAAGTTTCTGGTTATGGTGGTGCTGCAGCAGCGTTAGCTTCAGGTCAAGTTGATATCGCCTTTGGTTACGCTGACTTTAGACGTGATTACTCCACACAATGGACAACTGACTACGGCCGGACAGAATCTATTTGGGATGAAACCGATGTAGTTTTTGTAACAGATGGTATCTATAACGACACCGTCACCGTTTCCAAGAGAACGGTCGATAATGATTTACAAGCCGCAATTGAACAAGCTTTCATTAACTTGGTACAAGATACCTCGGACTTACCAGGTGATGATGCAACCTTTGCAGTGGTTAAAGATATCTTCAAGGTTTACAGCCATGAAGGCTATGCCCTTGCAGATGATGCCGATTATGATGGCGCCCGTGCCGCAAATGCTTTAATTGCTGGCTAATTGAGTTAATATAATTTGTATAATAAACCTTGAGTAAACCTCAAGGTTTATTTTTTAGGAAAATAAAATGATTGAATTTATCAACGCAGGTAAAACTTATCCCAATGGTACAAAAGCCTTAGAAAAGGTCAATTTAAACATCAAACAAGGTGAATTTGTTGCGGTTATTGGTTTAAGTGGTGCCGGAAAGTCAACCTTGATAAGGTTGGTCAATAAAATGATCCCCATCACAGAAGGACAGCTGCGTGTGGATGGTGTTGATGTTGGATCCCTCCATGGCAAAGCCTTAAGGAAATTTAGACGAAAGATTGGGATGGTTTTTCAATCTTTTAATCTTGTATACCGCACTAGTGTTATCAATAACGTTTTGGCCTCACGCGTTCCTGATTTAGGTTTTTTTCGCACCCTATTTGGTTTGTTTTCTCGACAAGACAAACTCAACGCGCTTGAATCTTTAAATAAAGTAAACGTTTTGGAAAAAGCATATGTTCGTGTCGATCAATTATCTGGTGGACAGCAGCAACGAGTAGCCCTTGCAAGAACCTTAGCGCAAAACCCCAAAATAATCCTTGCAGATGAACCGGTAGCCTCATTAGATCCCATCACCGCAAATATGATCATGAAAGATTTTAAACGTATCAACCAAGATGACAACATTACGGTTGTTGTTAATATGCATCACGTGGACTTGGCGTTAAAGTACGCAAATAGAGTAATTGGTATTAAAAAAGGAAGTGTCGTTTTTGATGGACCATCAGAGGTTGTGAATGAAGCAACGCTAAAAGAAATTTATGGTCGGGATATTAACGACGAAGATATCCTTTTCAAAGATGAAAAAATTATTCAATAAACTTACATTGTCTGGTAGAAAAACCACGCTAGCAGATGGAACAATTGTTATCAAACCCGTCTCCTATACATGGTTTTATCTTGGTGTCTTGATCGCTCTAGTTATCTTTTTTTATCAATTTATTATTGGTCGATATTTTCAAGCAATATCATTTCAATTTTTTCTTTCTAGAATCCCCAATTTTTTTACAATCCTAGAAAGTATGGTTACGAGTTTTGATTTGAATTACTTACCAAATATTATTAACCCATTACTTGACACAATTAAGATGGCTATTATCGGTACTTTGCTTGGTTCGTTCCTTGCTCTACCCGTTGCTTTTCTTGCCTCCCAAAACATCATGAACCAACGGTTGATGACTTTTTTAGTTAAAGGTTTTCTGTCGTTTATTCGGACACTACCATCCATTCTTTATGCCTTAATTTTTGCATTCATTTTCGGTTATGGAACCTTTGTAGGTGCACTGTCGCTCACCGTCTTTACGTTTGCCATATCAACGAAGTTACTTTATGAACAAATTGAGACGTTAGATTTAGGAGCGTTTCAAGCAATTCAATCTGGTGGCGCAACGAAAGCTCAGGCTTTTGCAGTGGGTATCCTTCCTCAGATTTATGGCCAATTTATCTCTAACACGCTTTATAGTTTTGAAATCAATATGCGTTATTCAGCAATTTTGGGTTTCGTTGGAGCTGGAGGTATTGGGATTTTACTAAATGATGCCATGAGTTTGAGAGATTATGGAAAGGTTTCCATCATGCTGGTAGGATTCCTCTGCATTGTTTTACTCACTGAACAATTATCAAAATATATCCGCAAACGTTTAGGGCAATCATGAAAGATCAAAATTTAACAGTTGATCAAGTTTATCAAAATAGGCCCAAAACCTTTTGGCGTAATTTTCTAATTCTTATTGCTGTTTTTTCTTTATTTTTTTGGAGCGCGGATGTACTTCAATATCAAGGGGTTTCAGAAAGCGGATCCATTATTGCCCGAAATATACTTCAAGCTTTTTTTGAACCCACACTAAGCAGTTTATTAAGTTTTAGCGTTGATAGCGTTTGGTATTTGATGTTTGAAACCCTTGGTATTGCTTTACTTGGCACATTACTCGGTGGTCTCTTTTCATTACCCTTTGCATTATTGACTGCAAGAAACATTGTTGGTGCGCGCGCAAGCTTTATTGGAACCACATTGTTAACTACCATTCGCACATTCCCTTATTTCATTCTTGGGATCATGTTCGTTCGAGTGACCGGGCCCGGACCCTTTGCAGGGGTGCTCACGATTGCAGTTTTATCCATCGGGATGACCGCGAAGTTATTTATCGAAGCAATTGAGGATATCGATAAAGGTATTTTGGAAGCGTTAGATGCAATCGGCGCAACCAAATTGCAAAAAATTATTTATGGTGTTTTACCTCAATTAATGGCATCGTTTCTCTCTACACTGATGCATCGTTTTGAAATCAATTTAAAGAATGCCACTGTCCTGGGGTTGGTTGGTGCAGGTGGGATTGGATTTACCCTCATTTCAGCAATGACTGCATTTCGTTGGCGAGATGCTGCCAGTGCGCTTTGGGGTATTGTTATTTTTGTTCTAATTGTTGAATTCATTTCTAATTTAGTACGTGAAAGAATGGTGAAGGGTTGATGAAGAAACCTCGCCCCATCTTAGTGATGGTTTCTGGTCCAGCGTTGTCTGGTAAATCAACTTTGTTAGCTAGAATTAGCAATGAAGTCATCAAGATGAAAATTGTTTCCACTGACGACATTCGCATGGAACTTTATCAAAGCTATGAGTTTAAATTAGATAAAGAACCAGAAATTTGGGCAACAGCTTACAAGCGAATCAACCAATTTATTGATAAAGGTCACGTGGTCGCGATTGACGCGACCTTAAGATCTCGTCAACTTCGCCAAGAAATTTTAAAACGATATCAAGACTATCCAATTTTATATTTAGCCTTTGAAAAACCTACTCTAACGACACTCATGCAACGAAATGAATTGAGAAAATGGAAGCAATTTTCAACTGAAGTTGTTAAAAAAATGCATGACGATTACGAATTTCCTTCTACATCAGAGCAAAAAGGTTATACCAAATTTTTTGTTATCAAGAGTACAGACTTAGAAAAAACAATTGTTAACATCGTACAGTGGCTGCATCAAGAACACTAGCCTAATAAAACCAAAACATTAAAAGCACATCAAGAACCTCTCTAGGGTGTTGATGATATAGTTTGGACGGAGGAACTTATGAATAAATTAGTTAGTTTTAATTTAAAAATGTCGCTTGTTCATCTCGTCCAAGGTTTGGCTTTATTGGTTCTCGCCTTAACCGTCCCCTTATTCCGTGATTTTGAAGTCGAAATTGTTGGGCGATTCTTTCGTCCAGTCGGTGAAGGTTTTTATGCTCCAACCGCGGTTGCCATGTTTAATTTACCAGTTGGCATCCTAGCCGCATCTTTCATTTTACTAAGTGCACTCTTTCACTTTTTAATCTCTGTGCCGCTAAAGAAACAATATGTAGCGAACGTTGAAAGAGGCTATAACCCACTTCGTTGGGTAGAATATGCTCTCTCTTCATCAATCATGATTGTATTACTCTCCGTGATGTTTGGGATTACGACGATTGAAGGATTACTAGCAGTATTTGGCATCAACGCGGTGATGAACTTATTAGGTTTACTCATGGAAAAGATGAACCCACCAAGCCGAACCAAAACCGATTGGACCGCACACTGGATTGGTTGGTTAGCAGGATTAATTCCTTGGGTGATTATTGTTATTTACATGCTTAACATTACCGACTTATCAAGATTACCTTGGTTCGTCTTACCAGGATTAAGCTTTTACTTCGTTATCTTTAACCTCTTTGCCTTTAACCAAATTTTGCAATATGCGAGAGTTGGTAAGTGGAAAGATTATGTTTTTGGTGAAAAAGCCTATGTTTGGTTAAGTTTGTTTGGCAAATCACTCCTTGCCTGGTTGGTGTTTATTGGCATCGTCCTCGCCTAATTCCATTACAAAATCTACTTTTAAAAAGACCACATCATTTGTGGTCTTTTTTATTACCAAATTCACTACTCACTTGCCCGCCAATTCAAGTATAATTTTGTAAGGATTATGATTAGAATTTTAGCTAAACTTCGCGCCCGAACTTTAATCATTTTATTTATTGAATTGGTATTGGTTTCTGGGCTTATTACCTTCTACTACTATGATTTTTTTGGTTTTCAGAGCTTATTAACCTATCCAATTCTCTTTGCGATTGCCTCGATTATTTTTGTTTTCAATAGTGTCTATATGCTTGCCTTTGTTGCCATTATTTTAAAAAACCGACAAAAAAAGGATCTTAAAACCGCAGATTTACTGGGTTCAGATATTCCTGAGGCTTATCGATATACCGGATTAGGAATTATCCTCCTTGATCAAGATGACCAGGTCATATGGGTGAACGAAGTCATTCAAGACCTACAACCTAATTTGATTGAAACTAACATTCATGAGTGGCAAGCCGGGTTAACCACTCTCATTCAAGGCACAAAAACAACCACCCAGCTCAGCTTATCGGGTAAAAAGTTTGAGGTGAAATACCTGAGCACTTCCCGGATGTTTATTCTTAAGGATATTACTGCTTATGAGGATTTATTGCTCATCAATCGCAATCAAAGTCCAGTCGTAGGTTATGTTGTGCTTGATAATTATGAAGAAAACGCGCCGGCCTTTGATGAAAAAAGTGACTATATTTCCAATATTCGCTCTGCGGTGATTAATTATTTTGGCAATCTTGGCTTTGTCATTCAACGGATTCGCAGTGATTCTTATTTCTTTATGGGCGCTTATACTTCTTTCACCAAAATGAAAGAGGATAAATTTAGAATTGTGGAAACCATTTTTGGTTTAAATCGCCAAAGTGAAAGACAAATCACCATTTCCATTGGGATGGCGTTTGGCATTAGTGATGATTTTGTCAAATTAAATGGCCAAGCCATTGAAGCCCTTGAACTTGCTGTCGCCCGTGGTGGTAACCAAGGGGTGATTGAAGCAGATGGTAACAAGGAATTCTTTGGTGGTTATCGCTTAAGTCAAGAAAATGAAATGAAAACCGCCCAACGGATTCGTGAACGAAATGACAAAATCCTTCGCAACATCCTTGAGGCAAAAAAAGTATTCATTGTCGGTCACTTGGATGCTGATTTAGATGCCTTAGGCTCTGCGCTTGGGGTCCGGGCAATTTGTGAACACCTCAAAATTCCTAGCAAAATTATCTTTGATTATGCTTTCTCGGAAAAACGGGCCAGACAAACAGTCTCCAGTGAGTTTTCCCCTTCTGAAAACAAACAAATCTTTATTAAATCTCAAGATGCAATCGCGGAAGTCACCAACAAAGACCTCATTGTTGTGGTAGATGTAAGTCGACCCTCGCTTGTGATGGGAAATCAAATTTTAGAAAAAGACATTCCCACGATTGTCATTGATCACCACAAACGGACGGATGAATTCATCGCGAAAGTCACGATGGAACCGGTCATCGATACCTCAGCGTCAAGTGCAACCGAACTCGTCGTTGATATCATTCTTCACAACAAATACTTTAAAGCCTTTGAATTTAAACTGCCTTCACTCATTGCCACGATTATGTTGTCCGGAATTTATCTAGACACCAATTTCTATAAACTTAAAACCGTTGGGCCAAGAACCTTTGATGCCTCGCGTTTCCTGATTGAAAAAGGGGCAGACACCAATAAAGCCCACGAACTCCTAAAAGAAGACTACCAGGATTTGATTATCATTAATCGTGTCACCGCTTCTGCAGAAAGCATTGAAACCGATGTTTTACTAGCCGCTTTTAATGAAGATGAATTAATTAGTAACGATTCTGCCCTCATTGCCAAGGTTGCTAACGCGATCATGGATATGCGTGGCGTCAAGGCGGCAATTGTCATTGGTAAGGTCTCACCGAGTGGATTAACGAAAGTCTCATGCCGAAGTGATGGTTCTATCAATGTGGCCATGCTCATGGAAAAAATGGGTGGAGGTGGACACTATACTGCTGCCGGTTATGAAACGAAAGTGGTAGAATCTATACAAAGCGTCAAAGCGCGCGTGATTGAAACCCTCAAAGAGTATTTAACCAGAGCGCGAGAAATGCAAACCAAGGAAGGGGACTAACCATGAAAGTCATTTTGTTAAAAGATGTAAAAAACATTGGTAAAAAAGACCAAGAAGTTGAAGTCGCGAATGGTTACGCTGCCAATTATTTATTCCCCAATAAACTTGCCGTGGCATTAACGAGTCGTGGCAAAGAAATTCGTGACGAACAACAACAACAATTACAAGCGATTGAACATCAAAAGATCGCCGAAGCTCAAGAACTTGTTGGCAAACTTGCTTCGATTACACTTGAATTTAAAGCTAAAATTGCTGGAGATGGCCGCATGGTAGGGACAATTTCAACCAAACAAATTGTGGACGCCCTCAAAGAGCAATTCCAAATTACCATCGATAAACGTAAATTTGTCGATCATTATTTAGTGAACGCCCTTGGCTTTACACGCTTGAAGATTGAACTTCATAAAGGCGTGGTCGGTGTCGTCAATGTTCATGTCTCAGAAAGCAAATAAAGATGGCAAAACCTTTACCTCATAACATCGAAGCAGAAAAAATCATCCTGGGTGCGATGATGACGAACGCCAATGCATTAGCCCAATGCATCAATAGTGTTTCGGTCGACCATTTTTATGGTCAAGCCTCTCCCCATCAAGTGATTTATCAAGCGATTCGCAATTTATTTGATAAACGTCTTCCGGTTGACATTCAAACCGTTTTAGAAGAATTAGGCTTGATGAAAGAGGCTGTGAATGCTGGTGGTATCGACTACCTCAAGGAACTGCTGGATGCGGTTATCTCCTTATCTAACTTAGATTTTTATCTCGTGATTCTTCAAGATAATAAACTTTTACGAGACTATCTCACCACCATTGATAAAATTCGCCAAAGTTATGACACCGAAGAAATTGATGAAATCAATGCGTTTTTATCGCGCGCTGAAAATGATTTACGGTTGGTCAGTGAAAGACGAAGAATTGATAAGTTTAAAACTGCCTATGAAGTGTCGCAACGTGTGGAAGCAGAACTCAAAATTTTCCAACGTGCGGATGGTTTAACTGGCGTTGATGTTGGCTATAAAAAAATCAACGATTATACCCACGGTTTACAAAAAGGGGAAATGACCATCATTGCCGCTCGTCCTTCGGTTGGTAAAACTGCCTTTGCCTTAAACGTCGCTTATAACGCGGTCAAATTAAACCCAATCTCAGTTGCCGTCTTTTCCTTAGAAATGCCTTCTGAACAATTAGTGAGACGGCTCATTGCTACCGATGCAACGGTTTCATTGGATAACATCCAGACCGGTACAAGGTTTTTAAACGCCGCTCAAAAAGCCACGGTGGGCCAATCAATTAAGAATATCGGTAATACCAAATTATTTATTGATGATACTCCAGGGATTAGACTCATTGATATCCTAGCGAAATCCCGGCAACTCAAAGCCGCGCATGACGACTTAGGCCTCATTGTGGTGGATTATATTGGTTTAATTACCACTGGAGAAAAACGGATTGAATCTCGTCAAGTCGAAGTCTCCAATATTTCTCGCGCGCTTAAAGAGTTAGCGAGAGATCTTAAACTGCCGATTTTGGTCATTTCCCAATTATCCCGGCAAGTTGACGCTCGCGACGATAAACGACCCTATTTATCAGATTTAAGAGAATCGGGTGCGATTGAACAAGACGCAGACATGGTGTTTTTAATGTATCGTCCTGGCTATTATAAAAACCTTGGGTTTAGTAAGAACGTGTCCCAAGATGAAAAGAAACGCTTTAAGGAAGAACGCGAAAAAGTGGAAGCCTTAACCAAAGAAGTCGGTGAGTTTGCTGAACTTGTCGAAATTATTATTGCCAAGAATCGTAATGGTAAAACCGGGATTGTCCCTCTTCTTTTCTTTAAAAATTTCGGACGTTTTGATAACCCAAGTGAAGACTATGAATCACGGTTAAAATTGATTCGCCAAGAACACGGCGCCCCCGATATCGAAGAATAATGAGATTTTATATCCTCGCATCTGGATCCAAAGGCAACGCAACCCTCGTGGAAAGTCGAGGGTTTTTATTATTGATTGATGCGGGGTTAACCAAGACAAGATTAAAAGAAACCTTTGCAAAAACCCCATATATGCTTGAACAAGTGCAGGCGGTGATCTTTACCCATGAACATAGTGATCACGCGATGGGAAAGGATTTTTTTCCCGAAGCCATCCGCTTTGCCTCCAAAGGAACAATCCCCGTATTAACCAATAATCTCCTTAGTCCTTATGAGGCACGATATTTTCAACATCTTAAAGTCACCCCGCTACCGATTTCTCATGATGCTCGCAACCCGTTAGGTTTCGTCATTGAAGATGGAGAATCCTCGCTTGTCTACATGACGGATACCGGTTATATTTCTGAACAAAATCTTCAATTAATGAAAAATCACGCCCACTACATTTTAGAAAGTAATCACAATGTCAAAATGCTTTTACAAACCCAACGGAGCCAAGATTTAAAGGTCAGAATCCTTGGAGATAGTGGGCATTTATCCAATGAAGATAGTGCGATGTTCTTTTCGGAAATGATTGGTCCAAACACAAAATCCGTTTATCTCGCCCACATTTCTGAAGAAGCCAACACCCCTGAACTCGCACTCGAGACTTACCAAAAAGTGCTGAAAAAAAGACGCGTTTTAAAACCAAATTTAAAAATTGAAGTCACGCAACAATATGATGTGGTGATCGGTGGAGACTAGTTAGGGAGTTTTTCAATCGCGGCCAACCG
>JBMTFA010000023.1:0-10592 GCA_049433705.1 Bacilli bacterium | reverse complement strand
AAGCAACGCTTGGCGAACGGCATCTTGATCATCAACACTGACACGGTGAACCACCGTTTCAATAATCGAATCATAATCGGAGATGGTGACACCTTTAAAACCCATCTTCTTCCGGAGAATTTTTCTCAGTAAGGTTTGATGGATCGTGGACGGAACACCCTCAAACACATTAAATGACGTCATCGCCATGGCCACACCTGCATCGACCGCACCACGATAACCGGCATCATATTGCTGATAGAAATCATGGAGGGAAAGACTTGCCTGCTGATAATCACGCCCGGCTAAAGCTGCGCCATAGGCGGCAAAGTGTTTAATACAAGCAGCAAGGGAATCTTTTTTTCTTAAACTGTTTCCTTGATAACCCTTGGTCATCGCATGGGCGTAATGATACGAAAGGTAAGGATCTTCGCCATACGCTTCCATCACGCGACCCCAGCGAATATCTTTCACCAAGTCTGCCATTGGTGAGAAGGTGACATGAATCCCAGATAATGTCGCTTCTTGAGCTGAAGCACGCGCCATTTGATAAAAATTATCTTTTGAAAATGATCCTGCAAGCGCTAATGGAATCGGGAAAATGGTTTTATATCCGTGAATAATATCCGCCATAAAGACTAACGGAATTTTATGCGAAGATTTTGCTAAATAAGTGGTTTGAATCGCCATCATTTCTTCCGGATTGCCAACGCCTAGCACGGAGCCAGCTAAAAAGATTTCTTGTTCCGTAAGTTTTAAACGTTGAACTGGTCCGGCCACTTCTTGTAACGCTTCTTTCTTAAAAAAGAAAGGTGGTAATTGGGCTAATTGACCTGCTTTTTCTTCAAGGGTTAAGGACCCTAAGAGTGCTTTTAGATTCATTATGTCGACTCCTTTATCATGATTTTACCAATCGGTTTACTGATGCCTTTACTCCTAGTTGGTTTTTGTAACGTATCAATCAAGAAACTCGCCGCCGTTTGCCCCCATTGATAATGATCAATGTGAATCGTGGTTAAGGACGGTTGAATATAAGCATTGTTTAAATACGAACCATCAAAGCCAGCAACGCCAATCGTGGAAGGTACGGCAATCCCTAATTCATGAAAGGCTTGAATCACCCCAATCGCCATTTCATCATTTGCACAGTAGACAAAATCAGGTAAAGGTTTCATTTGGGCAATCGCCTTCCCTGCTTGATATCCAGAAGGAATTGTGAAGTCACCTTCAAAGTAACCTTTACTCTTCAACCCTGCTTCTTGTAACGACTGCATATACCCTTTATAACGTTCTTTGTTGTTAAAGGCATTTTGGGGGCCTGAGACATACACAAAAGCTTGATAACCTTGGTTAATCATCATGCGAATGAGTTGTTGGACAAGTAAATCATTATCCATGACACTTGGGTAAATATTTTTTCCTTTAATGGGTGTATCTAAGACAACCACAGGTGAAGTCTTAGCAAATTGAGAAATCAGATGCCGATCAAAAGCATTATCAAAAATAATCGCCGCATCGACTTGTCTTTCTTTTAACATCATCGATGAAGATAAGCCAGAGCTGACGATAATGTTCATGCCTCGAGCGTGAACGACTTTATTAATGCCTTCAAGCAATTCCGAAAAGACCGGTCCACTAAAGCCATAGACAAACACCCCAATGTTATTCGTGCGTTTGGTCTTTAAATTTCTTGCAGAAGCATTGGGATGATAATTGAT
This sequence comes from Bacilli bacterium, assembly GCA_049433705.1. Lineage (GTDB taxonomy): Bacteria > Bacillota_I > Bacilli_A > RFN20 > CAG-826 > UBA970. The sequence continues at coordinate 8,895 of JBMTFA010000023.1, read as the reverse complement.
CGCCTCCGCGACTTCTAAAACCCGTTTTCTGGTTTCCGCATTGACCAAAGGCACATTATTCAAGGCATAACTTGCCGTGGAAACCGATACCCCTGCTTTTTTTGCTACATCTTTAATCGTTGGCATGGTGACTCCTTTTTCGGTATAGACCACCAAAGTAAGGTGGTAGTGTCATAGTCGACGCTAATGATAATGTTGGATGATTGGTTAAGATCGGTTCCCATTCCATAAAATCGGGAAATTGAATCGATAAAGGCCGTGAGGAAAAAGAGGTCAGCACCAATAATGTTTCTTCTTGATTAGATCTCGTATAGGCATAAATCGGTTCATGTTGGAAGGAACGATAGGATAGATTCCCATCAAGGAAGACATCGTGTTTTTTTCTAAAGTTCAACAACGTTGTTAAGAAGCGTTGGATACTGACGTTTGATTTTGCATCACGCTTCACATTAATCTTTCGATAAAGAGGATGAACCTTGAGCCAAGGTTTGCCTTGGGTAAACCCTGCTTGGGCGCGATCATTCCATTGCATGGGCGTCCGAGCATTATCTCGTCCTTTTGCTTTTAATGATGTCATGATGGTAGCTTTGGCTTGTTTACCAAGTTGATCATGATAATAATTAAGGGATTCAACATCCTTCATTTCTTTGATCGAGCGGAAGGGATAATTCAACATCCCAATTTCTTCACCTTGATAAATAAATGGGGTGCCACGTTGCCCAAAAAAAGCAAGGAATAACATCGTTTGACTATGGTAACGGTGACGTTCACTCCCATAGCGAGAGACGGGTCGTGGTTGATCATGATTGCCCATAAACAAGGCATTCCATCCTTGTTTTGAATAAACCTCATCAATGGCAGTAAATGTTTTTTGTAAATCAGGAATGGATAAGGGTTTTAGTGCCCATTTGCCTTTACCGGGTTGTTCATCTAACCAGAGATGGGAAAATTGAAACGCCATTGAAAAAGTTCCATCAGGTAAACCCGTAACCGCCGCCGCTTGCTGGGCAGTCGATCCTGCTAATTCACCGACGGTAAATAAATTGGTGTCGTTGAAAACTTCTTTTTTGAGTTCTGAAAGAAAGGGATGATAATAAGGCCCATGCCCGATGATGCCTCGGTCAATATCTTTCCCAATTAAATCAATCACATCAAGGCGAAAGCCATCAAAACCAAAGGCGAGCCAATCGTTTAGGATTTGATAAAGGACTTTTCTTAAGGTAGGATTTTGCCAATTTAAATCCGGTTGTTCTTTGGCAAAAAAATGAAAATAATATTCATCTCTTCCAGGGACTAGATGCCAGGCTGGCCCTGAAAATAACGACTGCATATCATTTTTTTCTTTGCGAAAAATATAGTAATCGCGGTAAGGCGATTGCGGATTCTTTAAGGCATCGATAAACCATGGATGTTGGTCGGAGGTGTGATTAAGGACAATATCGGAAATGATTTTCATCCCTCGTTGATGGACTGCATCAATTAATTGTTTTAAATCGGCTTTGGTGCCAAAGATAGGATTTACTTCCGTATAATCACTGACATCATACCCATTGTCTTTCATCGGAGAGGCAAAGACGGGTGAAAGCCAAATAACGTCAACACCAAGGTTTTTTAAATGATCTAGACGCGTGATAATCCCAGGGATATCACCAATTCCATCCCCATTACTATCTTGAAAACTGAGGGGGTAAATTTGGTAGACGCTCGCGCGATGCCACCAAGTTACCGGACGTTTTTCCATTGTAGTTTTTGCATTCCTTTTTGAATCAAGGGATGGGCCATATAGGCACGCATCACATCTTGGTGTAAGTAAGCATTGGTCATCAATAGTTCTAAACCCTTATCAATGGCCAACCATCGAGAGGATAACCAAAGGGGTGGTTGGTCGTTAAAAGCATTGATGAAACCATATTGATTATCCCATAAACGGGGGTCTGCTCTCAAGGATTCAATCGCGGGGATTGCTAATTCAGGCGCGTGATAAAGTGAGCCAATCATCGCATTCGTCGCCACACTCCCATCGAAGTCGATTTTATTCATCACATTCGGTAAGGCGGAGGCAACTTGATAACCTTTACGACCATAGGACGCGGTGAAGCCAAAATAATGCTGGCCAAAGGTGGGATACGCTTTCACTAAATCACGACTTAAATAATAATGACCATAAATGGCTTGCCGAGTATTTTCAAACCAATTGATGCCATCGGCGTCTTGGATATGTTTTAAGTCTAACCAACATTGGGGATATTGATACACGAATAACGTATTACCAGGTGTGTAATAATAACTGGCCTGACGATAGTTTACTTTTTTCCTTTCAAAATCTTGATAGAGCTTAAGCGCAAGCTGGGTGTCATCGCTGACGGCTGCAAACATGACATACATCATCAGTTGTTCAGCAAACATACTCCATTGATGGATAAACCCAGGTTTCCCATTGACATAATCCCCATCCGCATCAGGGTTGTACGCCATATAAAAGTGAGTCTTCTTATGCCGTTGATGAATCAGAATGTTCCAATCAATTCGCTTTAAAATCGCTTCAGCAAGGTGATGAATCGTCGGATCTTGAAAATATTGATCCACCGTGATGACACCATTAAAGGCTAAAGCACTATCAATCGTCGAGTATTCACATTTCTTATGCCGCTCTGCGGTTTCGATGTTGAGAAAATGATAAAAGAAACCGTGAAAATGAGGCACATGGTGTAGAAGCGTCGTTAAGGTGGTAATCGCTTGGTTGATTGCGACTGCTTTAGGAAGAAAACCTTGGGAAACACCAATAACCAGACTTGATAAAAAATAACCCGTCGAGGCAATAGAACTTAAATGTAAATTGCCCGTGTGGTCAACGGTAAGACCTTGCATTGTGTTTGGTTTAAAATTGGTAAAGTCTTGAAAGAATTTAACACCTGTGCGTTCGATATCTTTGAGAATGGTTGCGATGTTGCTCACAAGTCTTAAATGCCTTCACTTTCTTAGAAAAGGGGATATGGATCTCCTCCATACCCCCTTATCATAACTTAAATTAGGCTTAGGCGACTTTCGTCAAGGTGAAGTCAAAGAGATAGATGGTTGCAAGTTTATTGTCGGTCACACTTAATGGAGTGTTGACAATATTTGGCCACCATTCTTTGAAGTCATTGTAGTTCTTATACGAACCCATGAAGAAGGCAAAGAAGTAACTCATGTTCGTTGCATCTTGCGCGTAGCTCACATCATAGGTAAACACTTGTGCTTCTGGAGTGAGCATCGGCACTGCACCGAACCGTGGTTGATCTACACCACCACTACCCTCGGCAACTAACATTACTGGACGCGCCACAGAGGCACTGGCTTTAAAGCTGAGCTTATAGTTACCAGCATAGAATGGCACATTGTATTTGATTTGGTTTTCCCAAGGCATGCCATCGTCAGCGATTCTCCATAAGTCAATTGCAAGGGTTGGGATCATCGTCGCGACTGGGGAGTTGGCATCTTTATAACGAATGATGACATCATCCAAGTGAACGGTATCCGTGCGGCGCGCATAGGCGGCTAAGTTTTCCGGTAAGGAAGAATCTGGACCAAAGAAGAATTGGAGTTGCGAACCATAAGAATGGGCAGTCGCAGTAAAGTCAATGCGATAGGTTTCCCAGCTTGTGGTTAATAAGGTTGGGACTTCGTTAATCGCACGACCTTCGGCCACGATACCACCGCCTGCTAACGCAACGCGGATGGTTCTTGGGGCAACGGCTCTGGCCTTAAATTCTAAGGTAAATTCACCTTTTGGAACCCGGACATTACGAGCTTGTAATTGCGCATGCCAGAATTGGGTATCGGCAGAAATTTGCTCAGTGGTGTACTTAAAGTAACTGTTGTTGACATCTTCAACCGTTTCCAATGTGGCTCTAATCCCATCAACGTTTGGATCACCTTTCCAACTTGCCCAGTTAAAGGCATCGGTGTAATCTTCTGCCATTTCGAAATCACCATTACCAATATTTCCTAATAAGGATTCTGGTAAGATGTGTGGTATGACACCCGCACTGGTACGTTGACCACCATTGTTGTCTTCATTCCATTTCGACCAGCCAGCTGGCATACCAGCACTGTTCCATTGGTTGAAGGTGGTGTTGTTAATGAGTTGGTTTGGATCGGTGACAATAATTTGACGCGTATGAGAACCGACTAAACCTTCGGAGTCAGTAATCGTATAAAAGTATGTATAGAACCCAGGAACGGGAGTTGCTGCATTCAACTTCGTTCCTTGGGTTATATCAACGGCTTGAACGCCGGCGATAGTTAAGTTACGGTCATAATCATCACGGACGGTTAAACCCGCTTTGACTAAGACTGGTTCGCCAACTTTAGCAAGTAAGTCACCACCGCTAATCGATGGGGCTTGGTTTGGTAAAGGTTCGCCTAATTCAATCTTGACATCATCAAGATGGACTTCAGCATATAAACGGGCAAAGCCAACGAGATCATTTGGTAAGAAGGAATCCGGTCCTAAACCGAATTGTAATTCCGCATTGACGGCATCCGATGGGGCGACGAAATTAATCGTTTTGGTTTGCCAATCGGTACCCACGGCTAAGGGAACTTCATTTAAGGAAGTAGGTTTAGAAGTTAAACCCCCACCTTGAATTTGTACACGAATCGTCCGAGCCGCAGCGGCGCGAACTTTAAAACTAAGAATATAGTTAGCACCTTGATAGAGGTAAACCCCATTTTGTCTTAATTGCGCGTGCCACCATTGGGTTGGATCACCAATCGAGGTAATGGTCATCGCCCCATACTGATTACTACCTTCTGTTTTATAAGAGGCAGCGGCAGCAATCGCATCAACTTCACCACCGATAAAAGCATTCCATCCTGCGGATTGGAAAGCGAAATCATCCGTATCATCTTCGAAATCACCGTTGATAATACCCCAGGTATCATCATTGGGTACTTCGGATGATGTTTCTGAGCTTGAGGGCGTCGTTGCAGAAGGCGAGGATGAGGGTGGTAATGAGGATGAGGCCGAGGAAGCTTCACCACATGCAACTAAGAATAAAGCTGCGAGCGCCGACATGGATAGTAAGGATTTTTTATTCATTCATGTTCTCCTTTTCTTTGATGAATAATCGGAATTGTCGATTGAAGACCATCTTCCTCAGGGATGATTTCAATCCGTTTCTATGTCAAGAAAAAACCTTGTTAACAACGACACTTTTTTGGTTAATTCATAATTTGAAACGTTTCGATAACTAAATTATAAATGAAAGCGGTTACAAAATCAATAGGGTTTAACGATTTTCGAAACCTAACGTTGCTAATCCTGTTTGGACGAAATCATTCGCCATAAACATATCCCAAATGAGTTCACTTCGGTAGTTCTCTATCATTAAGGCGGTAATGCCTTTGTCGATCCCTAACACATGGGGATCATACCAAGGGGTTAAATTCGCAATGGTTTGGTTATAAGCAGGATCAACAGGCCCTAGGTTATATGCATCGGCAAAGCCGTAGGTCGTTTTTAATTGAGAAATGGAGGCATAGTTTAACGTTGCCATTAAACTTTCGTATTCCCAATAGTTGATCGAGGCGACGGCAGCATAAGGAACGATCGTACCATTATGGGCATTGTTTTTTGCTGGTTGCGACCCATAGGCACGGTATTCATTGGGTCCATCGCCTGCAGAAATTCCCCATGAGATTTCACTATAGGTTTTATAGCGATGGGCAAAATCTTGGGTGAATAAATAATTAGCGCGCGTCGCTCTTCTCGCATTTTCGAACCAATCGATGCCTTGATCATCGACGATACCACGGAAATCAATGAAGGCATGGGAGAATTGATGTTGAAATAAAGAGCCATCATAACTATAAATAAAGGGTTGCACCACTTCTTTGGTTTTAATCGAGGTATAACCGCGGACATAATTATTATTTAACGTAGAAATAGTTCTCAAGTTTTGATAAAGTTGGGCGCCATACGTAAACCGAGGATTGCCTGCGGCAAGCACATACAAAATCATTTGTTCAGCGAAGTGATCCCAAGCGCCAGAATGGCCAACCCCTGGTTTATAACTCATATAAAACATTTTACGTGCGGGATTTACATACCAATCCCAATTAACATCTAGATAAAGTTCTTCTACTAATTCCGCAATCTCACCACCAAAATATTCTGCAGCGACAATCGCCCCTGCTAACATGAGTCCTGTATCAATGATGGAAATTTCACTATTCCATTCACGTGCACCCGTTGCCATATTCACCCAGTGATAATAGAACCCTTCAATGCGCGTCATGCTTTTGAGCGTGTTGAGCGTCCCTAAGACACGGGCCTCTCCTTCTGCTCGTGTGATCCAGCCATTTTCTACCCCTAGAGGCATACTGGAAAGCGCAAAGCCAACCGAGGCAATCGAGGCAATGGTGGGATTCCCTGGCCATCGGTCGCGACTTAAACCAAACCCATTACTAGATGTAGTTGTTGTTTCCCAAAAGAACCGGAAGGATTTTTCTTGTTCGGTAAACAATGCTTCTTTGGCAGGGAGTAAGGCTAGTTCACTACTCGTTAAACTACTACTTTCACTGCTACTTGTGGTTGGGGTACAACTCACCACGAGTAACGTTAATAAAACAAATGGATAATTTTTTTTCATGCTATTCTCCTGTGATCCCACTGCGATCAATGCCTTCAATAAATAATCGTTGCAAAATAAAGTATGCCACAATCAACGGAGCGATAATTAATAAAGTTGCCGCCATCCGAATCGCTTCATTCGCGTAATCATTGCCACCACCAATCATCGCGTTATAAGCGCTGACAAAATTATAGAGGCGAATTAACAGTGTTTCTCCACCGTTGCCTAAGAATAAACGAGCGATATACGTTTCATTCCAATACCACACAAAGCTAAAGAGAAACGCCGTTAAGAAAGAAGGTAACGATAAAGGAATCGCGACTTTGGTATACACCATCCACCGGGTAGCACCATCAAGTTGCGCCGCCTCATCTAAAGCCTTGGGCACCATTAAATAAAATTGATAGAAAATTAAAATGAAGATGGCACTGGCCACGCCTTGACCAAAGGTTGCGGGGATGATGATCGAAAAGACCGTTTCTAAAATCCCTAAATTGAAAAACAATACATATCGAGGAATCATCGTCACTTGTGGTGGAATCAGATAAGTTGCAAGCACCAGTGCAAACAATAGTTTTTTCAATGGGAATTGAAAGCGTGCAAAGCCATAACCAATCAGCGAGGCCACTAGGGTTTGTAAGATGGCAGGAACAAGAGTCACCCATAAGGTTTCGATGAATAATTCACCATACTCAAGCACCATATAGGCATTGGTAAAGTTTTCTAAATAGAACGAAGACGGTAAGACATTAATCGTGGGATCGAGTAAATCCGCTAAACTTTTTAAACTATACGAAAGCATGTGTAATAACGGATAGACATAGACAAACCCAATGATGATTAACAAGGTATAAAGGATGACTTTGTAGACGATACCATCAGTTAATTTCATACCGAAAAGTTTCCGCCGCCAATGCACCTTCTTCATCACGATGGGGGCGTTCATCGTTTATACCTCTCATATTCTTTGACCACAAGATACGTTTTTTCTTTGGGGGAGATTAACCGGGTACTCACCAGTAATAACACGGCAATCACCAAGAAATAAACCCACGCTAAACTGGAGGCATATCCATAGCCTAAATTCGGATTAAACATTGTCGAAGATATCCAGACAATTAAGGGATTATTGGCAAAGGTTGCCAGGGTGACAATCGTATACACCGTGCTGACGACTATCATCGGTCGTAAAGACGGTAAGGTAATTTTCCAGAAGGATTCCCAAACGTTTGCCCCATCAATTTGGGCAGCCTCATACATACTTTGATCGAGTTTTTGTAAGCCCGCTAAATAAAGGACCACTTGCACACCCGAGAACCAAAGCATAAAAATGATTTGCGAGAATAACGATTGCATCGGTCCATTGAGGAATGGCGGGAGGATTTGTTCTAGAATGGTGAGTAACCCAGATTCTGTCAAAGCAGGTAAGGTTCCAGCCCCTTGGCGGAGTAATTCCGCGATCACTGGACCAGAGGTAATAATCACCGGTAAGAAAAAGATGGCCCGGAAGAACCCCCGAAACTTAAATTGCCGGTTTAATAAGATGGCGATGAGAATCGCAAGGATGTTCATCACTGGGACAAACAGAAGCATTTCAAAAACGAAATTTTGTAGGCGAGATAAGAACGTTAAATCCGTACTGAACACTTGGACAAAATTGGCAAAGCCAACAAAGGTCAAGCGAATCCCTTCACCACCCACAATCGTGATGCGATTGAAGGCATAAACGAGGGATTCAATTAACGGAATCATTGTTAAAAAGATAAAACCCACAAGCCAGACACTGATAAAGGCGTACCCGGTCAATGCTTCGCGTTGACGATTGGTTAAATCTTTGAATTTTTGTTTCCAAGCTTTGAACATGGTTATTTAAACCCTTCAACTAAATATCCCATCGCGGGAATGGTGAGTTGGCCTTTTTGATACGCTTGACCCGTGTAATTGATATTGAGGATCACACCATGATCATAGGTGATACTTACAACACCTAAATCAAGGACTTCGCGCGTGATCGGGTGATGGCCTAACATCGCTTGTAAACCACCTTCAACAAAGTCATATTGCGTTTTCATTTCCGCGGACCAATCTTGATAACGAGATGTAAAAATGTTTTCGGAAGGTGTATCGATTAAGGCATACGCACTTGCTTCGGTGATGAAGAACGCAGGATAAAGGTGGTAATCCATCATCCGTAATAATTCATTCGTGGTATTCGAGAAAAAATTACCAGCTCGAGCAAAACCTGGGCGATAGCCTGTAAGCATGTAAGGAATTAAGG
>JBMTFA010000022.1:0-11848 GCA_049433705.1 Bacilli bacterium | reverse complement strand
TTCTTGTTTGGCATATCCTTTTACCGTTTCAACAATATTAGGAATTAAATCAAAGCGCCTTTTTAATTGCACATCGATTTGGGACCAAGAATTTTTCACCTTGTTCCGAGCTTGAATGAGCGTATTGTAAACACTAATAATCCAAAGTGCGAGTAAGGCGCCGACACCTAAGATGATGAATAAAATTTCCATTTTTATTTCCTCCAATTTTTATCTTAGCATTTTTAATATCAAGTCAAAAGAAATTTCACCAAACTTAACGAATTCTCACACCGCTACCACCACCGCCGCTGAAACCCCCACCGCCACCAAAGCGGCCACCACCTCGACCTGCCGAGTTATTGCGTTGCGCTTGAGCTTGGGCAATCGTGCTTTTGGCACTGGTAAAGCTGCGGCCGACAGAGTAGTAATAAGCTCTGTAAAAACCTGGATGCCGGAAGAACGGTGACCGATTAAGGGCGTCGGCTTGTTGCATTTGTGTGTATTTAAACCGCACTTGTTTTTCCACGAGCTCAGCAATGCCAAACGCGGTTGCATAAACCATGTAATGTTCCCAAATGGTTAATCCTGGCATCGGGTAATCTTTGATATTAGTAAATTCTTTTAAGAATTTTTCAAAAGCCCGCCAACGGACATAATCTTCATTGCCTTTGATGGATCGTCTTTCAATCGATGATACATAGGCTTGTAAAGCGATGGATAAACCAAATAAAATCCCACCGATAATGCCGGTATAAGTTCCAAGAGCAAAGGTGACACGCGTAACATAAAAGATGATGCCAAATAGACCTAACAAACCAAAGAACCAACCACTCTTTCTTGATGCCTCTTTGACATCATCAAAAAATTGTTGTCCTTGCGCAGCTTGCACAACTGTCCGATTAAATGCTTGGTTTTCTGATAAATAACGAATGGCTTGATTCTCTTTTTTGGTAAATGCCTCTAATTGATTGAGAGTTAACGTATCTCCACCCCCTACCAAACCAAAGAACCATTGAATGAGTTGTTTTTCATGGGGTAATAAAGTGGACTGATCAAAGGTCTTATTTAACGTCATCGTGTAATTCACTTTTGCTTCGGTTAAGGATTCACCACCCGATTCTAAAAGAATCACTTTCCGACGAATGAGATCCATTAATGTTGCCGTGACGTCATCTTTACTCACATCCTTAAAGTGGTAAAGGTAGCCCATGATCGCCGGACCATAATCGGCAGGAAGTTCACGATAATACTCGCCATAGAAATCGGTGTGATGTTCTTTATCAAATTGTAGATAAATCTTGCGTACTTGTAAGGCGGTGAGCAGTAATATCATCACCAGCAATGCTGCCCCCACAAGGTCAACGGTGGTGTAGAGCATCCGTTGTTGTGCCCTTGCGGCTTCATAATTGGCGACATTGGTTAAATGCGGTAAACCATTGGCAATTGGATAATCACTGACGTCATTACCGTATAACGCATCTTGGACTTGATCAATCACCAAGCGATCACTTGGAAAATTAATTCTTACCGTAATGTACTCAGATGGAAATAATCGCGAAGCTTTAATATGCACATAGGTTTGTTGATCCTCATTAACTCCAATGTGATGAATGCTCGCTAAACTAGATCCATTTATATAAGCGTCGACTAAATCCACATCCAAATTGATGCCAGGTAAAATGACTTTGACATCAATGTTTTCTGTCAGCATGTTGTCCGTTGCTGCGACCACCCAGAAGAATTCTGCGGTGTCGGCATACTTTAATGCCACCCCGTTGATGTGATAATCATTTTCAATGCGAATGTTACCCCAAGTATTTTCTTTAAAGTGAAACCAGGCAACGGATTCACTATCTAATGCTTCAATAGGATCCCCATATTCATCACGGCTATTGCTATCCCACGAATAACCTAATTGGACATAGTTATTTTGATAAGTAGTATTGACAAATTCGCCATCACTGGCAACAATCAAGTTATCTTGCAGATCATAAATGCTGGATTGAAAACGATTGTTGTCAAAGGCTGGGGTCGACACATCCTTAGGAATGTCTTCATGGTCCGAGGTAAAATAAATGTCCTGAAAAAACACCTGGGTATTAAAATAACGACGTAAGGATTCTTGAAACCGAACATCGCCATTTTCATCAATACGAATGATCTTTTCCAACGCGGTAGTTTTTGCATCAAACTGAGATAATTCATACGCATTTTGTTCAAATATTAAAAGGGCAACACCTGACAAGGCAGCAACTGCTGCCATGAGCAAAGACCCCATTTTCTTTTTTAAAAAATAACCTTTTCCATCCATAGTTTTCTCCTCGTTTTGATTATAACGAGAAATTGAGGAATTGTTAATTAATTTTTCAAAAATGAATCAATCCGTTCAATGATTTTTGAATCGTGTTCACCAACGAGACGATAATCAAGGGATTGGAAGAATTGGTCGCGAACTTTTTGATCTTTTTCTTTTGCCATGCTGACGGTGCCTTGAAGAATGGTATCGATAACGTAGGCTTCTGCTTGAAAACTTAAATAGGGATTATGTCGGTGGCCGATCGCCAAATCAACTCGAACCAAAAGATTAGCTTTGGGGATGCGTTGAAATAATTCATAATTTCCTTTTAAAGGAATCTCATCATCTTTTTCTCCGGAGATGACTAACGTTGGAATCGAGGTATGCCGAAGGATTTGGGAAGTGCTGGAGGTAGCCAGAAGACCAAAACGTAGAAACGTTGCAAGCCGAACAAAAGGTTTGACGTTACGAATCCAAGGTAAGTAAGTGGCAAGCATTTCCGTCACATCATTGAAAGGCGTTAAACTGACAATTCTTTTAATTGACGGATCCATCTTTGCCCCGCGAATGACTGCATAACCACCCCAGGAATGACCCATGAGGGTGATCGGTAATGTCGCATAGGTTGTTTGTTTGAGGTAACGTAATGCCGATTTTAAATCGAGAATCGCTTGAGGTACGCCACGAATACTTTTGCCATCGGAGAGGCCACTGCCCATGTTGTCATAAGCAAAAACCAAATATCCTTTTTTCACAAATTCCATGATGAGATGCGTATAGGCATGGTGACCTGCACCAATGCCATGAGCGAAGACTAACAATTGCCGATGGGGTTGTTGCCGATCATCATAATAAAAACCACCACGAAGGATGACTCCTTGTTCATTTTGGAACTCAACCTCATCATAGTCATATGCAGGAAAATCTTTAATCGTAAAATATTTTAAGTTGGGATGTTGATCAAAGCGACGATTGAATGCGGCAAATAATAAGAAAAAAATCGCGAGAAAAATCACCACGATTAAACTAAACAATGTGAAGATAATTGGGATTAAAATTTCCATCTTGGTGGGGATAACAGGATTTGAACCTGCACGGTTGCCCATTGGATTCTAAGTCCAACGCGTCTGCCAATTTCGCCATATCCCCATTTGGCACCGTGGTGCCGTCAATAGGACTCGAACCTACAACCTATTGATTACAAATCAATTGCTCTGCCAATTGAGCTATGACGGCAACTGGTGGACACTACAGGGATCGAACCTGTGACCTCTTCCGTGTGAAGGAAACGCTCTCCCAGCTGAGCTAAGTGTCCGCGATATTTAATGATAGCAAACCAACCCGCTTAATTCAATTTCAAAGGGTGACTGGATCTTGAACTTTCTTAAAAGGATTGGTTAAATTTTTGGCCCAATCATAACGCTGCACAAGATATAAACCGAAGCCAGCCTTGAGAAAATCAATCGTTTGCACCAAGGTCCATAGATACACCAAAGGAATATCCGTTAAGGTCGCGAGTAACCACGCTAAAGGTACCGTGCCTAACCACATCACCATCCCGTCTAACAACAAAGCTTGGCTTGTTTTCCCACCTGACCGTAACGTGTGATACGTCACATTGGCAATACTGAAAAAGGGTAGAAAGAACATATAAATCCGTAAGATATCCGTTGCCATGGATTTTTGATTGGCATCCACCGTTGTCCATAAATTCGGAATCAAGGGTGATAACCAAAACATGATAAAACCTAAACTAAAAGCGATGATCACGCCCATCCAAATTAATTTTTTCGATAATTGTTTGGCTTCTTCTACTTGGCCTGCTCCTAGGGTGGTGCCTAACATCACCCCAACACCCACGGCTAAACCCGCCCAAATAATCCCAAAGATTTCAGTCGTGGTAGCAACAATCGATAAAGTAGAAAGGACATTGGTTCGGGAGGCTAATGCCAATTGCTGCATGATAATGCCACCAGACCATAAGGTTTCATTTAAAAGCATGACCGCAGTTTTTCGGTTGATCGCCTTCACTAACGGGGCTTCAACTTGGTAACTGCGATATAAACCAAGGGTGAACGTTTCCTTACGGGCATGGGCAATGCCAACCAATAAAATCACTTCAACCAAACGAGCAACCAAGGTGGCAATCCCAACGCCAACAATGCCATTACGAACGATATAAATAAATACATAATTTAAGGTGGCGTTCACCATTAAAGAAATCACACTAATCGTCACAGGAAATTTGGTTTTACCAATTTCCCGAAAAGTTGATCCGTAAATATTCGCAAGCATTAATGGCACATATGAAGCAATGATTAGGGGTAAATACTTAACCGCTTCAACGATAATCGCACCTTGATTGGAACTTGCACGGGCATAAAACTCAACGATCGATTGCCCAAAAGAAATCACTAAAGGAATAAAAATCGTTAGAAAAAGGATACCGATATAAAGTTTATATCGCATGGCCTGTTGTAAATGTTTTCCATCTTTTGCCCCAGAAAATTGTTGAACATAAATGGCGGCACCCGAAAGGAGGCCATAGGTAATGACAAAAAAGAAAAAAGAAATTTGATTGACTGCATAAACCGCACCAACGACTTCATCGGAAATCCCACCTACCATGACGTTATCAATAAAGGTGACAAAAAAGGAGACGAGCATTTGAATCATCACTGGAAAACTAATCGCAAAAAAGCGTTTTAAGAAAGTTTTGTCTTGTAAAGTTTTTATCATGTTTTTTTCAAAATAAAACTGTAGCCTTCGCTACAGTTTCTTGAACGTCGATGGTGGGCCGTAATAGATTCGAACTATCGACCTCGCCCTTATCAGGGGCGTGCTCTAACCAACTGAGCTAACGGCCCATCTCCTAGGTGAAGGTTGTTCAACCTAGGTCTATGTAAACATCCGACCCAAAGGTGGATGTGAACAAACTAACGTTTGGTAAATTGTGGCGCGCGACGTGCAGCTTTAAGACCGTATTTTTTACGTTCTTTGACACGGGGATTACGCGTTAACATCCCAGCGACTTTTAACGGTGACCGTTCCGTACCAGATTCGAGTAAGGCGCGGGCGATACCTAAGCGGATGGCACCTGCTTGACCGGTGAAACCACCACCTTCAACGGTGGCAATGACATCAAATTTTTCTGCATTATTGGAGAGAACGAGTGGTTGTTTTAAATCCATGACCAAGGTGTCATAGGGCATGTATTCATCAACAGGACGACCATTGACGGTAATCTTACCTTTACCATCCATTAAATAGACGCGAGCTTTGGAGGATTTACGACGGCCAGTGCCGTAGTATTTAATAACTTCTTTTTTCTTGGTTGCCATGCGTTTCTCCTTACAACTTTATTTTTAAAACTTCAGGCTTTTGCGCTTCTTGATCGTGTTTTTCACCACGATAAACAAACAATTTATCATGCATCACTTTGCCTAATTTACCTTTGGGTAACATGCCCCAAATCGAACGTTCAACCATTTCTTCTGGGTATTGATCTAACATCACACCAGCAGTACGGGTTCTTAATCCACCGACATATTGGGAGTTGTTGTAGTACTTCTTATTTTGGGTTTTATTCCCAGATAAAGAAACCTTTTCTGCATTGATGACAATGACATAATCACCACCATCGACATTGGGGGTGTAATTGGCTTTGTTTTTACCCATTAAAATGAGCGCTACTTGGGTTGCTAAACGTCCTAAAGGTAAACCGGTAGCATCAACGAGATACCATTTGTGTGATACATTTGCGGGTTTGACTAATGTGGTTTGACGTTGCATCGTCTCGTCCTCCTAAAAACTGCAGCTTTATAAACTAAACAAATTTTAAAAAATGCTCGAATAAAGTGCCGAGATAAATAATACTAATGTATCGCGGTAAAGTCAATGAAAGAATACTGTAAAAGGTAGGATGGTGCAGATTTACGTTCGGTAATTTAAGTAAGGATGAAGAAGGTTTATTTTTCTTCCGCAAAACTGACATTATGATAAACGTTTTGGACATCTTGTAATTCATCCAAAACATCTATTAACTGCTTAAAAAGTTGTAAATTTTCACCTTCTAAGGTCGTCGTGTCGTTAGGAATCAGTGTAATTTCGGCAACCACAAAGGCGGTAACCCCCATGGTTTCTAACACCTTCTTTGCTTGGGCAAAGCTAGTGGGACTGACGAGCACTTCTAATTGATCAGGTAAGACATTGATCGCCTGAACATCCACATCATTTAAGATTAATTGTTCTTCCACTGCACTTTGACTTTGACCGGCAAAGACAAGTTGACCATATTCGGTAAAGTTAAAGAGCACTGAGCCCATTTTGCCCCCACGCTTGGTAATCGCAGAACGCACTTCAGAAATCGCGCGATTGGTATTATCCGTTAAGGTATCAACAATCAGAAAACAACCGCCAGGACCAAAGGCTTCATACCGACCAGCGTTATACGCTTCTACTTCTCCACCTGCTGCTTTTTTAATCGCCCGATCGATGACTTCTCTAGTGACATTAAGCGCCCGGTATTTATCAATCGCAGCCCGTAAGGCAAGATTACTTTCAGGATCCGCCACCCCGGATTTCGCCGCCATATAAATTTCTTTAGATGCTCGCATAAATAAAGCAGACCTTTTTGCCGCGGTTGCCGCCATTGAAGAGGCTCTTACTTGATATGCTCGTCCCATCGTGTATTCCTCAAATCTTCAAAATTATATCACTTGAATGTTAACCGGGAAATTGTCTTTAATTGATACTTATCAACAATATCAAACAACAATTGGTATTTATTCCCTTGATAGGCATCCGGCGCATGCGCATCAAGACCAAGGATCGTGGTGGCCCCTGCTTGTTTCACCACTTGCCAAAATGGTTCATAAGGATAAGGGTAACGATATTCACCATGAATCATCATCAAGCCACGACCATTGACCCCACCTAAATTAAGTTCTAAAGGGACGTCATATTGAACCGAAGCTTCGGCAAGTTTTTTTGCCACGGCTTGGGCGTGTTCATCCCAACCACCCGCATACCCTAACATATATAAATCAGGATGGGCGACATAGGAAAATAAACCAGTTTTCATCGCGGCGATAATACTATCTGCATATTCATGAATCAACGCAGGATCTTTGACACTGGCATAATAAATCGGGAAGCGACGATCGACCAAACGAAAGTGTTGACCAATGATCAAATACTCAAATCCATGTTTGGTTTTAAGTTCACGATAGTAAGCATCAAAGAGAGGATAGTACTCCGCTTCAAAACCCAGATGCACTTGAATTTGCTTCGCATAGGTTTGTTTTAATTGGTTGACGCTTTGTTTGTAATCTTCAAGTTGGCTGTATTCGCCCCGCATTCCAGGTTGCGAAATCCCTGGAAAAAAAATGTGATCCGAAAAACCAATGACCTTAAAACCATTGGCAATCGCGGCGAGCACATACGCTTCGTCTGTCCCATAAGCATGACCACAACGAGTGGTGTGAGAATGATAACAATAATCAAGTTTTCTTTGCATATTGCACCTTTTCCAAACAGAGCCCTTGCGGTTCTGCTTTATACGAGACACGACCTTTATCTTTATTGTCAAGGTAAGCTGCGATCGATTCAAGGGTTAATTTATCTTGCGCATAGGCAATCAAAGTCCCGATGATCATTCTCACCATGTAGGTCATAAAGCCATCACCAACAATGGTGAAGGTGAATAAGTGACCCACTCGCTTTAATTGAAAACGAAAAATGTTACGGACAAAATTTGCTCCGTCTTCTTTTTTGGTGGTAAAGGATCGAAAGTTATGTTGACCAAGAAATAATCTCATCGCTTGTTTGAGTTTCTTTGCATTTAAATCCATGGGTACATACATAACCGTGGGTGCAAAAAACGGATTGCGTTCTCCACATAAGATTTGGTAGGTGTAGGTTTTTTTCGAATGTTGATAGCGAGCTTCAAATGTGGAGGGTACTTTTCGTAATTGCTTTAAGTAAATATCCGTATCAATCAAGCGATTAAAACTATGCTGTAAAGATTGGCAAGACCGCGATTGCCTGGTATCAAAATGAAAGACAAAGCCTCTGGCATGGACACCAGCATCGGTTCGAGAAGCACCGTACACTTTGATCGGTTCATTCAGTAATTGCGACCACACTTTTTCCACATGTTCTTGAACGGATTGACCTTGTTTTTGGGTTTGCCAACCTTGGAACTTCGTACCAACAAATGCAAGAATGCCTACGTATCGTTGCATGGTTAAACCGGAAGGGTGAATCCTATCACCCATAAGTAAAGAAAGCCACCGAGGTAAAGTAAGGTCAAACTAAAGGCAATCCCATCACGGAGATGAAAGCGTAATTGCCGGTACCGAGTACGTTTCGCACCGGGATCATAACCACGTGCTTCCATGGCATTTGCTAATTCTTCACTGCGTTGAAATGCGGAAATAAATAACGGGACAATTAAGGAGACGATCGCGCGAATTTTTTCTTTGATTTTTCCTTGCATAAAATCAACGCCACGAGATGCTTGAGCCTTCATGATACGGTAAGTTTCTTCAAGTAAGGTGGGAATAAAACGTAAAGCAATACTCATCGTCATCGCTACTTCATGGGTAGGAAACTTGATCACTTTTAATGGAGTCAAATACCACTCAATTGCATCCGTTAAATCCAAGGGTCGAGTTGAGGAGGTCAGAATGAGCGTTAAGGCAATCATCAGTACCAAACGGAACACAATATAGAAGGTTTGTAATAACGCCGCATAATAAATTTTGATACCAAAGACATCCAAGAAGCCACTGATTTGTTGGGTGTTCGGTAATAAAAGATTGATGATTAATAAGAATAGAAGCATGAACCATAAGGCTTTGAGTTGTTTAAACAATTGCCTTAGTCGTAGTTTCGTCATGCGCATCAAAACCACCATCAAGATAAAAATGAATCCATATAAAGCGAGATCAGTCCAAACCGAACCAAAGCGGAAAAAAATCGTCACCATCAACGTCAACATCCCAAATAATTTAAATCGGGGATCCAGTCGATGCATGAAGGTCCGATAGGGAATATAGCGGCCAATCGTGAAGGCTGGCATTTATTTTCCCTCCCGGTATGGTTGATAATCAGCAAGACAACGAATCTTCTCGATGGGTAAGGTTTGTCCTTGTTGCTGACACGCTTTTAAAAAGGTAATCAAAGCTGGTTCGCGAAAATGGTTTAACTGCAGTTTGCCAAAAAATAAATCAAAAGGTGTCGTTTGGACTTTTACTTGACCCGCTTCCATGACAATGACATCGGTTGCATATTGATAGACCAACTCCATATCATGCGTCACCATCACAATGGTTAAACCTTGTTGATGTAGGTTAGTGAATAATTGCATCATCGCGGCAGCACCTTCAGGATCTAAACCGGCGGTAGGTTCATCTAAGATGAGCACTTGCGGTTGCATCGCGAGGATTCCCGCAATCGCCACACGTCGGCGTTCACCACCTGATAATTCAAACGGTGATCGTGAGGCAAAACTTTCATTGAGTCCAACTTGGGTTAACGCTTGGTTAGCTAAGGCGGTTGCTTCTGCTTTCGATTTGCCAAAGTTTAAAGGACCAAACATCACATCTTGTAAGACGGTTTCTTCAAACAGTTGTGCTTCCGGAAATTGAAACACAAGCCCAGCATATTGGCGTAAGGCTTTCACTTGCTTGGGCGCTTGGTTCGCTTTGATCAAGATATGGTTGACGGTTAAGGAACCTGATGTGGGTAATAGCAAGGCATTGAGATGTTGAATCAAGGTCGACTTGCCACTGCCAGTGTGACCGATGATCGCGGTAAAACTATGATCTTTGATGGTCAAAGAAACATCTTGTAACGCCTCAAATTGAAAAGGCGTTTTTTGCGAATAAACATGATACACGTGTTCTACTTTGATTGGCATAGTTGTTTCGCCCAAGCTTGAATATCTTGGATATCCTTGGGTTCGTAGGTTGGATAAAGTGCCTTCAGTTGATAGACAAAAGGTAAGGATAATTTGAGTTGTTTGACCAAGGCAGGTTGACGGAAAAATGCATCGGGTTTTCCAATGTATGCAAGCGTCCCTTCGTTTAACACCAGGAGTTGATCGGCAAGCATGGCTTCTTCCACATCATGGGTAATCGCCAAGATGGTTAAGGCAGGAAAGGTTTGTCTTATCTTCAGGATTAATGAGCGAATCTCCTCTTTGCCTTGGGGATCTAACATCGCGGTTGCTTCATCTAACAACAACACTTTCGGTTGCATGGCCAGCACGCCGGCAATCGCAATCCGTTGCTTTTGTCCCCCCGATAAAGAGGCGGGTTCTTGATGTAAAAAGTTTTCCATTCCCACTTGCTTAGCGTACGTTTCAATTAAGGACTGCATCGCGCTGGATGGAACTTGGCGGTTTTCTATGCCAAACGCTAAGTCATCCGCGACAGTCGCCCCGATAAATTGATTGTCAGGATTTTGAAACACAATACCTAAGGATTGACGAATGGTTTTTAAATGCTCCGCGTTGAGGATCATTCCATCAATGTGGATGGTACCTTTTGCAGTGGTTAATAATCCTGCTAGGAGTTTCGCTAGCGTGGATTTACCTGAGCCATTATGGCCCATGACTGCAACATACTGCCCTTGGGCAATCGTAAAAGAAATGTTTTTTAAAACCGGATGTTGGAGTTCATATGCAAAACTAAGATTTTCAACCTTAATCATGGCCGTACCGTTTGAGTTGGGAGATCTCCACCCAAACAATCAAGCCAATCCATAAGAGTAAGGAGATGCCAATCACTAACCAAAAAATCCAATTAAACCCAACGCCTTCTTCAAAGAATTGAGCAAGGGTTGTCCAAATGGACACCATAAAGGTAAGGTACACAATCGTCAAAAGAAAAAATCGTTTACCGACGCCTTTGATGAGACCAAATTTGTTTTTGGGTTTCGCCATTGTTACTTATATTCCACCACCGGTAAGCGTCCAGTATAAGGTGTCATTTTCACTTTTGCTAAGGTAAAGAGTTTCTTTGCAGCTTGTGAGGCAATCGTATCTTTATATTTATCTTCTGCATAAACGACTTCTTTTATCCCTGCTTGGATGATTGCTTTGGCACATTCATTACAAGGGAATAAGGTGACAAAGATTTTTGTATTTTGTAAAGCGGATCCATCTTTGGCATTCAGAATCGCATTGAGCTCAGCGTGCGCAACATAAAGGTATTTACTATCTAATCCTTCTTTAGGATCCCAAGATACGGCATCATCATCGACCCCTGAAGGCATGCCGTTATAGCCAATGGAAACCACTTTATTCAATGGATTCACAATACAGGCACCCACTTGAGTAGACGGATCTTTACTCCGCATCGCGGAGTTGACCGCAATACCCATAAAATACTCATCCCAAGTGATGTAATTTGTTCTTTTTGACATCATAATTTCCCTAAAATTTATCTTACCATACTTCAACTTGAAGATACATTGACCTTAAGAGCCCTTTCAAAAGGTATAACTTTGTAAACAATTTAGGATTAAAACCATTGACTTTTTGAAATGTAACCGCTAACATAT
>JBMTFA010000021.1:0-11904 GCA_049433705.1 Bacilli bacterium | reverse complement strand
ATAAGATATACCAACCAACATAACTTAAATCTAACAAGAATAATTGCATCTTCTTCCCGTCCATGAGCTTTCTTGATTTGGTAATCGCATCAACCGGTTGAATATCTGGTTCATTCACGAGTATGAATGAGGTCATTGCATAACTATAAGATTTGACTAGACCTGGAATAATAAAAAGTAAGGTCCATAGGGCAAGAAAAACATTCGTAATGAACATCAATAATGGTGCTTTGACTGGTTGATCTTTAACACTACTCGTTAAAACTTTTTCAATGTTGGGTTGTTCATTCTTGGTTACCCCAATCATCATTTTCGTAAAACCATAAGTGACATAACCTGATACCAATAAGGCAAGCACACTAAATAATAAATTAAGAACGGGCATACCTGGATCAATCACGGTCATTGTTTCACGATCAATGGTGGGGGCAAAGGTTTGACCGATGCCGGTAACAATCGAGATGACAACTGAAAAAATTAAACCCACAAGAAAAACATTAAGGATTTTACCTTTCGTAAGCTCTTTTCCGGTACGACGATATTCTGCGTTTGCTTTCATGTGGATTCTCCTTTTTCTTATCTTAACACGAAAATTTAGAATCTATTAATTTTCATCTTGAACAAGCAAGTAAGCGTGTAAATGTTCTTTACTTGCCTCTAATAAAACTTGGGAGCGATGGGTTTTGTTATTGACTTGGACCACGATGGTTTCGGAGGTTGCCACAAGTTTTCCATCTTGATATAAATTGGCCCCCACGACTAGAGAACTATTCCCAATCCGAAGGATACCCGTACCAATATCTACCTTTCCTGGCCAATGAATTTCTTGAATTAATTCTAAGGTGACTTTAGCAACCACAAAACTACAATCAGTAGATAAGAAACCGTTATTCGCATTGTAGAGCAACTCCACCCGACCGGTTTCAAAATAGGTGCCAAAAACCGCATTATTCACATGGCCTTGGCGATCAGTATCTCGATAGCGAATTTTATCAAATGTTACAAAGGGAAATTGGTCTAGTTGCATCTGTTTTAAGCGCATGAGGGACACCTCTAGTTTAAGCATAAACGATTTTAATTATTTATGAATGCGATATATTATCTTTTGAGGTAAACATATGAAAACAGATAACGTTCAATTAAAGTTTGCGAATACATTTGTTGGTTCGATGACATCCCCAAGTGGACAAGTGGTGTTAGGACAACAACCGGATGGGATGGCGCCCTATCATTTACTCTATGGTGCAGTTGGTTCTTGCTTTTATTCAACCTTTTTAAGTATCGCCAACAAAAAGCGATTGAGTTTTCAAGATGCCCAATTAGAAGTTAGCGGTATCAAGCGTGATGCGATTCCTGCCACCCTAGAATATTTAAAAATCGAAATGACCATTCGTGGTGGAAGTGACCAAGCGCAACTCTTATCTGCAGCAGAATTAGGGGCCAAATATTGCTCTATTCATGAAACGATCAGCAAAGTCGCCAAGATTGATTTAGTCGTCAACTTCGCTTCTTAATGAATCTACCTCCACTTTTTTTACAACGTATCGCGGCCCAACTTGGGGCAAAAGATTTTTCCTCATTTGTAAAGGTGGCTCATCAACCAGCCCTTGCTGGGATTCGTGTTCACAAAGGTGAAGTGTTGTATCGTGATAAACTCGCAAATAAAATACCTTGGCACCAACATGGTTATTATGTGGAAGCTAGTTTTTATGACGGGCATCATCCATATCATCACGCTGGTGCTTTTTATTTCCAAGAACCTTCGGCAATGGTTGCAGTTCCTTTACTTGAGATTCATCCAGATGATATCGTCTTAGATTTAGCAGCAGCACCCGGTGGCAAATCCACCGATATCGCTAGCTATCTTGGGTCAGATGGCTTCTTAATTGCCAATGATATTGATACAAAACGCGCCCAAATCTTGATGCACAATGTTGAACGCATGGGATTATCACAAGGAATCGTGACGCAACACGATCCGCAACACTTACCTGTCTTGCTGCCTCATTATTTTGACAAAATTCTATTGGATGCCCCTTGTAGTGGTGAAGGGATGTTCCGAAAAGACGCTGGGGCGATTACCAATTGGTCTCCTGAACACGTTGAAACATGTGCCGTTCGCCAGGAACATTTATTAGAGATTGCTGTTCAATTACTGAAACCAGGTGGAAGAATTGTGTATGCCACTTGTACATTTTCTCCACAAGAAAACGAACAGTTAATTCAACGTTTCCTCACGAAGCATTCTGAGTTCACCTTGATTAATCCAACCTTTGGAGAAACGAAAACAACGCAAGGCGTAGGTGCTAAATTATGGCCCCACCAAATCCAAGGAGAGGGACATTATGTTGTAGGTCTACAACATAAGGGTGGAAAACCACCTCGAATAAGCTTCACACACAAAATGAGAAATCCACAACTCCCTCAATGGTTACAGTTTGCAGCATCCAATTTAAAAACCAAAGAAATTGCACCGAATTTTGTACTTGAAGATCGCTTATTTATGATTCCTAAACGGTACCAATACCATCGCGCTTTGCACACCTTAAGAGCAGGTGTATTCATGGGTGAGGTTGATAAAAATATCTTCTATCCCTCCCATCATTTAGCCCACGTGCTTACACTTGATCAAGTGAAGCAATCGATGAATTTGTCATCAAATGATACTCAATTAAATCAATATCTTCGCGGAGAAGAACTACCAACACAATGTGAAGACGGCTGGGTGTTGGTCGCAATAGACGGGATGAGTTTGGGTTGGGGAAAAGCAAGCCAAGGAAGACTCAAGAATCATTATCCTAAAGGGTTAAGATTGAACCAATCGTTGGTAAAGCGATAAATACATTTGACTCGCTTTTTGCCAATCATTGTTTTGATGGTAAGCGTTGATTTGTAGTGATTTGAGCAAGGGTTTATTTTCAAACACATCCATCGCTTGTTTCATCGCCCAACCCAGGGAATCCCCGGTGTAATGTAAAAAACTAAACCCAGTTGCTTGTTGACCATGGGCGGCATAACCCTTAACCGTGTCGATTAAACCACCCGTTTCCCTGACAATGGGTAAGGTGCCATAACGCATCGCAATCATCTGGGCGATACCGCAAGGTTCAAACATAGAAGGCATTAAGAAGAAGTCACTACTCGCATAAATTTGATGTGCGACCGGATTGTTATAACCAAGGACAATTCTTACCGCTTTAGGATACTTTTGTTCAAAGGATTTGAGGCGTTCTTCTAAGGCCATTTCTCCTGTGCCTAAAAACATGAATTTTGCCCCACGGCTGACGAAAAAATCTAGATTATCAAGAATTAAATGAATGCCTTTTTGAAAGGTGAGGCGACTGACTAAACCAAATAACGGATATTGGGGGTGTTCTAAATCAAAGCGTTTAAATAAATCGGTTTTGTTTTGATCTTTGTTTGTTTGCAACGTTTGAAGTTGAATCGGCTTGGTTAAATGTGGGTCAAGAAGTGGATGCCATTCATCTGTATCAATGCCATTAAGAATACCGACAAACTTATCTTGATAGAGCTGAAGTACAGCATCTAAACCAAAACTACCATCAGGGGTTAAGAGTTCCTTGGCGTGCGTTGGCGACACTGTGGTAATGAAATCTGCATCGATGATGGCAGCTTTTAACGTTGAGGCTTGGTCTTTAAATCTTAGTTGACCATTTTCATATAACGCCATCGGTAAGTTATAAAAATCTTCAATGAGTGGTGGTGGAAAATCGCCGACAAAAGCGGGACTATGAATCGTCAGCACAAACCTCATTTTTTGATAAAAAAGATTTTGCGAATCTTGGGTTTTAATCAAGGTGGGTAACATCCCAGCAGGCCAGTCGTGAAGATGCACAATGTCCGCTTGAAAATTAACCACTGGCATCATGTGTCTTACCGCGTGGACAAATGCCGCCCAGCGTTCGTGTTCATCGGGATATCCATAAATACCATCTCGATCAAAATAATAAGGAATATCAACAAAAAAGTAAGTCATCCCATCAAGGGTTGTTTTTAATAAACTAACTTTGTGTTTTCGCCAAGATAAAAAGACATCGAGGTGACCGATAAAGGTCAGCTGGTATTTTTCTTGGTAACGGAGGCTCTTATAAAATGGCAAAACAATTGCCACGTCTTGACCTTGTTTGGCTAAAGCTTTGCCTAGGCTATAGACGACATCACCTAATCCACCAACCTTGATCAACGGGTTAGCTTCGGCGGCGACCATGAGAATCTTCATTACAATTTTTCTCCCTGTTTAATATAAACAGGTGTTTCTTTGCCTGCAAGAAGTTTAGTCTTGTCTATTCGCACATACTTATCAAGAATTGCGTTTTGGATCACCACATCTTTTCCTACACGACTATTGGAAAATACAATGGCATTTTCTACCTTTGCGCCTTCTTCAATGACCACGTTGCGCGAAATGATGGAATTAATGACGGTGCCATGAATCGTTGCGCCATTGGCAATCATGCTATTTTTAATCAAGGATTTTTCCCCAAAGC
Organism: Bacilli bacterium; assembly: GCA_049433705.1. GTDB lineage: Bacteria > Bacillota_I > Bacilli_A > RFN20 > CAG-826 > UBA970. The sequence continues at coordinate 7,396 of JBMTFA010000021.1, read as the reverse complement.
GTGCGGGTGGTGTGTTATTAGAAATGGTATAGATTGGCCAACGTTCATCAAAGACTTTACTGCGGAAATTGTAATCAAGAAATTCCATCGATTGAGCAAAGTAAGCGGTGAGACTATCAAAGGCTCTGACATACCCACTATGACGATAACCACCAAAGGATAAACTTTCTTGACCTAATAAATATCGCAGTAATTCTTTAATGCCATAGGTTGCAGAAATCCGTGGTGCCATTTCGAACATGGCGTCCAAGAAGTCTCGAGAAATGATATAAGTATCTAAACTGATGTCGAGTTCATCTTTATTTCTCTGGTTTTGCACCAACTTTGTAATCCGACCTTGGTGGGTAGTCACACTATCCGAGTAGAGGCATGATTGTTTGCAGTTTTTCATTTTTGCATAAACAATCGTGACTTTTTCTTTTTGGGCGATATGTTGTTGGATGATGGGTTGGAAATCAATCGTGTAGAGCATATCCGAAGGCGCAATGACCACATAGTCAGGCTGATAATCTAATAGTAACCAATCATTTGTTCTTAAATTATTTAAATCATGGTTATATAAAGGATTGTTTAAATGCTTGTCGTTATATAAAACAACTTCAAATCCAAGTTTAGTGTTGGTGTTAAACACATTGGATGATCCAAGGTGTTTCATGATTGAACGGGGTTGTGATTCCACGAGGATACCAACCTTATCAATGCCTGAGTTTGAAAAATTAGAAAGCGTAAAATCCATCAAGGCGTAGCGGCCAAGAAAACTGGTTGAACCTAATGGACGGTTTTCGGTTAACGCGCCCAGTTGTTTGCCACCATGAAGATTGCAAAACCCCATGATTTTTGCCATGGTTATTTATTCACCAACACAATGTTGGTTCCACCGTTAACCGATTGATCGACTTTTAAATCTGGGGCGACAATCACACGTTTTAAGGTTACGCCAGATTTAATCACACTTCCTGGCATCACCACCGAATCAATCACACTTGCACCTTCTTCGATGGTGACATCGTTGAAGATGACACTGTGGTCAACGGCACCAAAGATAACCGCACCTTGATTAATCAAGGCATTTTTTACTTTTGCTTTTTCTCCGTGGTATTGCGGTAAGCTTCTTGTATCTTCTGTGAATAATTTTAAGTCATCATTTAACAGCAAAGCTTTAGCATCCGTTCGATCAATGAGATCGATATTAGCTTCCCAAAGCGATTCAATCGTTCCCACATCCCGCCAGTAGCCTTCAAAAGGATAAGCAAGTAAACGTTTTTTTAATTTCAATAAGTTTGGAATGATGTTTTTACCAAAGTCGTGCTCAGAGGTTTCATCTTTTGCGTCGGCAATCAGTGCTTGTCTTAAATCTTTGTAGTTAAAGATATATATCCCCATGGATGCAAGAGTGGATTTGGATTGGGTTGGTTTTTCTTCAAACTGGGTAATCATATTATCTTTATCCACGCTCATAATCCCGAAGCGGGATGTTTCTTTTTTATCCACATTAATCACGGCCACCGTTAAATCTGCGGTTGCCTTTTTGTGGGCGTCTAGCATCCATTGATAATTCATTCGGTAGATATGATCTCCAGAAAGAATTAAAACATAAGTGGGTTTGAGGGTATCAAGAAAGTCGATGTTTTGAAAAATCGCATCTGCGGTACCGCGATACCAAACATTACCTTCTTCGGTTTGCCGAGGGGGTAAGGTGGCGGTTAATGAATGGATGCCATTAAGACCCCATTTTTCACCGTTACCAATATAGGTGTTGAGTAAGATAGATTCGTATTGGGTAAGTACCCCAACGGTATCAATACCACTGTTGGCACAGTTCGATAAAGGGAAATCAATAATGCGATATTTACCACCAAAACTAACTGCAGGTTTTGCAATCTTTTTTGTTAGGGTTTCTAATCGAGTCCCTTTTCCGCCGGCGAGCAACATGGCGACCAATTCTTTTTCCAAAGAACATCACCTCTTTTGTATTAATTTTAACATGAAGTAACGGATATAATATGAGGACAATGATTCACCAACTTAAAACAGATCTATTCTCGGGCAAAACCACTTCCGTTGATTTAGTGAAAGCGGCGATTGCACTTAATCAAAAGTATCTAGACAAACGAGCATTAGCATTGATTTCACCCAACGCATTAGCGTTAGCGGCTACCCGAGATGAAGAACGAAAACAAGGGAAAATCAAAGGCCCACTTCACGGGATTCCCGTTGTCATCAAGGACAATATTTGTTACGCAGATGGCACCCCTACTACAGCGAATAGTTTTGCCCTGGCGAACTTCTTTCCTAAAACCAATGCACCGTTGGTTGATGCGTTAATCAATGCTGGTGCAATTATTTTAGGAAAAGCTAACTTATCTGAGTTTGCCTATTTTATGGGGGATGAAAAAATGCCCTCTGGTTATGGCTCGATGTATGGCCAAGTCAAACATCCTGTTGATGAAAGCATTGATCCTTATGGTTCAAGTACAGGAAGTGCGGTCGCAGTGGCCCTTGGCATTGTACCGATTGCCATTGGTACAGAAACGAATGGTTCTTTAATGGCGCCCGCCTATCAAACCCAAATTGTTTCCTTTAAACCAACGGTGGGAATGATTTCTCGTAGAGGCATTATCCCGATTTCACCAACTCAAGATACCGCGGGACCCATGACAACCTCTGTAGAAGATTGTGCAATCTTAATGGATGTTATATCTGACATCGACCCACAAGATGCACTCACCCAATCTGTGGTGCGGCCCTCAAGTTTTACCGAGAAAATCTATCCACTATTAAAACCACAACGTATTGGCATCGTTTACTTTGACAATCAACCTTATGACGCGATTGATCAATCGATCCTTGATGCGAACAAAGCAGAACTTCTTTCTCAAGGACACGATGTGAAGGTATTTCACATGAATCATCCAGCGTTAGATAACTATCCAACCTTACTTAGAGAATTCAAAGTTTCCCTCAATACATTTTTAGCATCCCATCAACAAGAAGGATGTCCAGCATCGCTTGCTGAAATCATTGCCTTTAATGAAAAACACGCAGACCGTTGTTTAAAGTATGGTCAGGCAACCTTGATAGCTAGCCAAGCCACGCCGGATGCATACAATCAAGACTTTCATCAAATGCGTCAACAATTACTAGAAGAGGCGAAGATGATGCAAACCTTGTTAGTAGAAGAAAACCTTGATGTGATCATGACCCCAACCTGGACAGGGTTTGCGCCCATTTATGGAAACCCTTGTTTATGCTTACCAAAAGGGTATGTTGAAGGCAAACCAAAGGGATTAGTCTTGGTTGGTAAAAAAGGTCATGATGCAGAGCTACTGCAGTTTGGTTATCATTTTTATGACAAAAAAATAAAGGATTCTAAGTAAAAAATTAGTTTTTTTTAAGTTAATAACATAAAATTAAACCATGAGTAATGCAAATTCAATCACCACACCAATTCCTACCCGTTGGGTAGGTCCGTTTACTTTTGCGAAGGTTTCCACACTTGGAAAAACTCAAGAAATTACTGCAACCGAAGTTCCGTTAGCGACCCTTGAAACCACGTTATTTTTTTCTGTCCAACGTGGAAGTCGCGTCATTCAAAAAACGGGTGGCGTGTTTTCGACCATGTTAAGTGATTCGATGACTCGCTCCATTACCTTACAAACCCAAACCGCTCAAGAAGCAGAAAAGATTGGTAGATATGTTAAAACCAACCTGACAAGACTACAAACAGAAGTTGTTAGCAAACAAAGTCGCTATGCTCAGTTACAAACCATCGACGTTTACCAAGTTGCGAATTTAGTTTATTTACGCATCGCGATTTTTTCTGATAATGCGAGTGGTCATAATATGGTGACATTAGTTGCTGATGCCATCGGTGATTATTTACTAAATGAATTTCCAACCGCGTCCTATGTCTCGGTTTCTGGGAATATGTGTGTGGACAAAAAAGTGAGTGTGATCAACGCGATTAAAGGCCGTGGTAAACACATTATTACAGAAATCACAATTCCTAAAGCCTTAGTGGAAAGTGAATTAAAAACAACCCCAGAAAAAATCGTTGATCTTAACATCAAGAAAAATTTACTTGGTTCAATTATGGCGGGGTCTGTTCATAGTGCCAATGCCCATTACGCGAACATGCTGCTTGCGATTTATTTAGCAACAGGTCAAGATGCTGCCAACATTGTTGAAGGCTCCCAAGGCATTACCTTTGCAGAAGTTCGTGATGGCAACCTTTATTTCTCGGTTACGATTCCAAATATTATTGTTGGCACCGTCGGTAACGGAAAAAACGAAGAAGTCTTTCGTGATCGCTTAGTGAAGATGGGATGTGATGGCCCACGTGGTAGCCAAACCCTAGCTCATCTTGTTGGCGCGACGGTATTAGCAGGTGAACTCTCTTTATTAGCCGCACTGACCAATCCTCACGAACTCATGCGTGCGCATACGTCCATTGAAAGGAAGTAAAGCTCATGATTAAAGTTGGAATCGACACCATTCATTTTTACACACCACAAGTGTATTTAGATTTGGCAGATTTGGCCTCAGTTCGTCAAGTACCTGTGGAAAAATTCACAGTCGGTATTGGTCAAGAAAGAATGTCATTGATTGATCCGTTTGAGGATATTGTGACCATGGCAGCAGAAGCAAGTGCGGACTTAGTCAAAGGTCGCGAACAAGAAATTGGTTTACTTTTGTTTGCTACTGAGTCTGGTGTTGATTTTTCAAAATCTGCTGGCGTTTATCTTCATTCATTATTGCAATTAAATCCCCAATGCCGCGTTTTAGAAGTTAAACAAGCTTGTTACGCCGCCACCGGTGCCTTACTTTTAGCAAAAGATTATGTTACCAATCATCCAAATAAAATTGCATTGGTTGTCTCGAGTGATGTGGCTTGGTATGGCTTAAATACACCAGGAGAAGTGACACAAGGTGCAGGTGCAATCGCCATGATTGTCAGCGCTAATCCACGCCTTGGGGTGATTGAAGAAGGTAAAGTTGTTGTCGAAAATAATAAAGACTTTTATCGTCCATCCTATTATGAAGTGCCGATTGTCGATGGTAAATTATCGATTCGTAGTTATAAAGAATTACTTAAACAAGTTCGTCCCGATCAAGCTTTGCGATATATGTGCTTTCATATGCCGTTTGCGACCATGAGCGATAAAGCTTCAGAAGTTCTCCTCCAGCCCCTTGATCCAGAAGTATTAATTGCAAATAAAGCGTTTAATAAAGTTGTCGGTAACATTTATAACGGATCCTTATATTTATCACTGATTTCTTTACTCACCAATATCCATCAATCACTAGCGAATCAAACCATTGGGATGTTCTCCTATGGTTCCGGTGCAACGGCAGAAACGTTTTATTTAACCTTGCAACCCACCTATGAAAAGGTGTTAATGAAAACCGATTGGTTAAACATTATTCAACAAAGAAGAAAAGCTGATTTCGCAACCTATGAACGCTTAATGTCTGGTTATGAACACCGCGAAAAAAATCTAAACTTCACCACGACAATGCCTAAGAGCAAACATCGCTTTATTCTCACCACCATTGTCAATGGTCATCGCGACTATATTCGGCGATAAATTATTTCAATAAGTCTTTCATTGCCTTGGCAATGGTATCGGTTGCAAATTGAGGAAATAATCGACTTAAACGGTCAAGGGTTTTTGCATCATTGCCGACGAGGACGCGATAGCGACCTTCTTGAATTGCTTGCTTAACAATGATTGCTGCCGCTTTTTCTGGCGCGAGGGTCTTTTGCTTCTTTGCCATTTTTTCCATCTCTGCTTTTGAAAGATCCATTTTTACACCTGAATTTTGACTAATGTTTGTGCCAATCGCACCAGGGAAGACCACGCTGACGCGAACCGAAGTTCCCTTGAGTTCAGCGTAAAGTGCTTCTGTTAGTAATTTAACCGCAGCCTTAGAGGCGCCATAAATTGCTTGTCCTGGAACGGGTGTAAACCCACCCATGCTGGAAACATTGACTAAACTAGCCTCTGGTTGTTGCATTAAGAATGGAAGAAAAGCTCGGCACATATGTAATGTACCGTAAAAATTAACTTGCATCACGCGGTCAATATCCTTGCGCTTTAATGCGAGCACCTTAATAAAAGGTTGAATAATCCCAGCATTGTTGACCAACCCATCCATACGACCAAGGTCTTTGTGAATTGTTTGGGCTAATTCGGTCACTTTCGTTTCATCCGTAATGTCAATGACATAAGGATGAAACTGTGAAGCGTTCGTCTTCAAAAGCGCTTTAGTTTCTTGTAAGTAAGTTTCAGAAATATCTAACCCGGCCACTTTTGCTCCATGGGAAATCAAGGCCAGAGTGATCATTCTTCCCATCCCGTTACCTGCGCCAGTGACGACAAAAACTTTATCTAAAAGTGATTTCATGTGTTTACCTCTAATGCCATTATAACGAGTCACGTTTAGGTATTGACTTTCGTTGGTATAATAATTTTTATGAAGTACGCAATCTATGATTTTGATGGCACACTTTTGCAAACGCAAACGGTACCTTTTATCCTTCGTCACTGGAAAAAACTCAATCTGACCCCTAAGCTTTATCAAAAACTTTATCGGCAAATCATCGTTCGATATTTGCTTGTTAAAAGTAAGTTATTTGGGATGAAATATGATCAATTCCGCTATTGGTCGATGGCGAAAGTTGGGCAATTGTTTTCCGGTGTATCCATGGAAGTGTTGAGTCAATTTTTTGACTCGCTCTACCAAGAGGCCACAACCTTTTTACATAAAAAAGTGATGAAACATATTCAAAAAGATAAAGAAGATGGTTATCAAACCGTTTTATTATCGGGTAATTTTGATGTATTTTTAGAACGGTTTCGCCCCCTTGGATTTGATTACATTATCGGCACACCTTTATATAATCTAGATGGAAAAATTCCCAATCATATTGCCATGTTATCTGCGGAACAAAAAATTCCTAGTTTGTTGAATACGTTTAAGGATTTACAATGGTCTGAAACCAAAGCATACACCGATTCTTATGCCGACATTCAATTACTTAATCAAGTGAAACATCCCATTTGTGTCACGCCTGATAAACGCTTAAGTCTTCACGCGAAAGTGAATCAATGGCGAATTATTCTTTAATCCATTGCAGTAGACTGTAGCCAAATAATAAAACCACAAGCACGATAAATAGCCACTCTAATCCAAAACTTGTTAAGGCGATTTGGTAAATGCCTTTCAAGATAAATTGCACCACTAATGTTGCTGAACCTAGACGAAAAGCAATCCAACCTGAAATGGTTGAGTGTTTTTTGTACCAAAGGATTTCGATCATCATCGCGGTAAGAGGGATCACAAAAGCGTAGGCCATCCAAAAGTTGAATACGCCGGGAACAAAACTCAAATA
>JBMTFA010000020.1:0-12621 GCA_049433705.1 Bacilli bacterium | reverse complement strand
CTTGAATAAAAATCAGTAATGAACTAATTTTATACGGCACTATTTTTTTCCTAGGAGTCATAACATATGCTTGCACAAGTTTTTGGTGAAAAACATTTTTTCGGTAATGGATTAATCTTTGTTCTTGTCGTTGTTTTCTTATTGTGGAGTAAACCAAGTCAAAATATTACAAGCCAGCAAAAAAGCTTTTAAATCTTCTTACAATATTATTTCTTTTAGTTGAAGTCATTAGATTATTTTTTCTGATTCAAAGAGATGGTGGTCTTGCGATTTATCAACTCCCACTAAATTTATGGTCTGTACCGCTATATCTTTATCCAAGTTTGTCTATCGGTCATCAATACTAATGGATAAAGAAGTGGCTAATGCCAGCAGCTTTTTCTACAGTGATGCTAGCTGGATTAATCGCGTTACTCATTCCTTCGAACATTCTTGGTGTCTCTAATTCATGGTTACTTTTATCAGACAATTATGTAGAAATCGCTAGTTTCACTTACCACGGGTTGATGATCCTAGCACCTTTGGCCTTAATCAAAGTTCGATATTATCAACCATCGATTAAAGATATTCCACAAGCTCTTGGCTTCACTGGGATTTTTGCCATCATTGCGATGATCGTTAACCATTTTACGAACCAAGACTTTTTATTACTCAATTATGGAACCGGAAGTTCCTTCCAATTCTTGATTAGTACATCGAAATTACTTTACCAATTTGTCATGATTACTTTAGGAGCATTCTTGATAAGTTTATTTTTTGTTGTTGGCAAACCTCAAGATAAAAAAAGTGCTTAAAAACGGACCTATTTACCCCCGTTGTTTTCACAACTCGGCACAAGCAACAATTTGAAAAATTAAGCGTATAAAGGTGTTGAGGAGGTGTACAATCATGGCCACTCCAAAACCAGCGGCAAAGCCAGCGCCAGCTGCCCCCGCCAAACCAGTCAAGAAATAGTTAAGTCAATTAACGGTCACGCTACGGCGTGACTTTTTGTTTGGTTATAATGAATTCATGAAGATTATGATTAAAAATTTTATCCGTCACCCTGCAACCATCTTATCCACATGGTTTGTGTTTGTATTTGCAATGGTGGTGATTTTACCTGCTGTTTCTTATAACGCTTCTATGGCAGGACTCAATGAATCAATTGATACAAATTTTAGTTTTGATCCGCAAGCCATTTATTCAATTTTAGATGCTTACGGTGAAAGCGGTCGTATGTTTTATGTAAGGCAACGTTGGACATTTGATTTAATCTGGCCACTGATTTATGGCATGCCGCTTTATTTGACGCTTAATCGATTTGTTCTCTCTTTGCATAAATTACCAAAAATTATTAAACTAACACCGCTTATCGCAGTCCTTTTTGATTATTTAGAAAATATAGTCTTCTCATTTTTAGCGTTAGCGTTTCCTAGTCAATTTGTTTATCTTGAAATATTAGGCGTCATGCTTAGTTTAATTAAATGGGTTTTATTGATGACTTCGATGATAAGTGCGTTTATCTATTCAATTCTTGCGTTGTTTCGGTATATTAGACCAATTAAAATAAGTTCTTAAAATATTTAGCCCCACTATCTTTACTTTAATCATAGAGGATTTATAATTTAATCAGAGGATGGGAATTACTAAAGACCATCGTTCAAAAATATGCTCGTTAGCTTAGTTAGTGTGATGGTAATTGAGATCCCGTAACAGACACCTAGACAAAGGTCCTCTGAAGCCGGATTCCCATCCTTCTAGGCCGTAGTTAAAAATAAAAAAGTGGTCCGTTGAGGACCACTTTTCTTATTTAAGATTTATTTTGTAACCAATACCCCATTTTGTTTCAATGATTTTGGGGTGGTCAGGATCGATTTCAATTTTCTTTCTTAACCGCCGAATATGGACATTAAGTACGTTTCCATTGTCATAATAGTGATCCTGCCAAATCATTTCATACAGCTCTTTTTTCATAAAGACTTTGGTTGGATGCGTGGCAAGGGTGACAAGAATGTTAAATTCTAGTTTGGTAATCGGTAAAATCTTTTCTCCTCGCTTGACTTGGTAATTATCCGTATTAACCACAAGATCCTGGATTAAAATTTGCTTTGGCAAAGCAGTAGCATGTTGAAACTTACGGTTGATTAACGCTCTTGCACGAATAAAAAATTCCTTAGGTGAGAACGGATAATAGACCACTTCATCAGCGCCATGAAAAAATGCTGATTCTAACATTTGTTCGTTCTTAGGAATGACAGTTAATACAGGAACATTGTGAGTTTCTTTAATGCGTTTAATGACATCTAGATTATCCAAATGTCCACCATTTAAAGGGTGAAAATAAATAATGAAATCTTTTTTTAGTCGAGACAATGATGTTTCCATTTGATGAAGAGGTAATAATTGAAAAACACAATTCAACTTCCCCTTTAAAAAGTCTAAATTAACTGATAATTTTGGTTCTGCATGAACCACTACAATATCCATCCAAATTCCCCCATTGGATTTAATTTAAACCCACTGTCAATATCTTATTACTTTTGTCTTAAGACCAATTATTAAATATTTATTACATTTATGAAAATTCTATGAATCTCAATTAATATATTTTGGGGGATAATGGATAAATTTTATTAAGTTTCTTGAATAATTTTATCTTCCTCGACATCTATATTGTCATAAGCAAAGTTCTATTTTTGATCAAAATCGCGTAATTATTTATTTAAAGCAAGCGCTAATAAATTACTGGTTAATTCAGTAATTTTTTTACTTAATAAACTCTTGATGGCGTGCTTTGCGGGCATCGTTTGGTGGGTCAAGTAAAAATATTGACCAGTAATTCCAACTAAAGTCTTACTGGCGGCTAAATAATAAATCGCATCCGATGCATCCTGAACATCTTTTAATGTCCGGTTGATGATTAAGTTTTTGAAGGTTCGATATAACCACCCATTATTCATGCCAATGTCTGATTTAACAGCCCCTGGATGCATCGCGTTAATCGTGATGCCTTTGGTTTTAAATTGTTCTGCTAATTCCCATACGGTGTGCAACTGCGCGGTTTTGGATGCGCCATAACTTTTTAATCCCGTATATCTTCGTTTTTTAAAATGAGGATCATCAATGGCGAAACCACTAAAACGATGCCCCTCTGAATTGACTTGAATGATTCTTCCCTTTGTGGTTTCTAGTAAAGGGGCAAGGGTTTCGGTGATTAGGTAACTTGCTAAGTGATTGACCGTTAACACCATTTCTGTACCATGATCAGTGAGTAGCCGCTTTGTAGAATAAACGCCGGCGTTGTTGACCAAAATATCAAGACTAAAAACTTCGGATTTCAATTTTTCTAAACTGGCGTTTAATGAATATAAGTTTTGAAAGTCCGCTAAATAAAAAGCAACTTTGATGCCATATTTAGCTTGGAGATCAGCTTGAAGTGCTTCCGCCTTTTGTCTATTTCTAACAATAAAAATTAGATTCGCATTTCCTTGGGCAAACCGATGGGCGGTTGCTAAGCCAATCCCTGTGGTTGCGCCTGTAATTAAAACCGTTTTACCAGATAGTTTTTCATCCGTACGATGAGGCGGTTTGTTGCCAAGTTTTAAAAATTCGTATGCCTTAGGTAATGCCATGGGTTTAACCAAAAAAAGTTTTCATAAACCAACGATATATTTTTTTCCAGACAGGAATGTTGTTATAGATGTCACCCCAAAGATCATAGAAATCTCGTTGATGAATAATTCTTCCATCCTCGTGAAGGGTGAGTTGCGTTGCCCCATACAATGGCGTACTTGGCGCTCGTTTATACACAATCGTCATAATCCAGGTAAAGAGCAATTTGTTTTCAGTTTGGGTAACGGTGCCAATATCCATCACGAGCTTTTGACTGCGCTTGGTTAAGCGTTGACACATGCGCAAAAATGGTTCACGCCCTTTGATGATTTGAATGGAGTCATGAAAGGTCATGTCTGGATGATAAAAAGGAAAAATATGCGACCAATCAGGCTTCCCTTTTTCGTTATAAGTTTTTGACCAGTAATGACGCAGACTAGTAGTATTTAATGGTTCGGGTAAAGGACCGACAACCGGAAGGGGAATTTGTTTTCTTTTCATAGTACCCATTATATCGAATAATTCGTTCGGTAAGAAATGAGTAATTTTTGCTAAAATTAAACCAATGAACAATCAATTTGATGTCGTTGTCGTTGGTGCTGGGATGGGTGGTCTTACCACTGCGGTTTATAGTGCACGTGCCGGTAGAAAGGTTTTATTGTTAGAAAAAGCAGCACAACCAGGTGGTCTTTTTGGTAGTTTTCAATCTGGTCCTTATACATTTGATCACGGGGCAAGAGCGGTAGAAAATTCTGGGATTATGTTCCCGATGTTTCGTCAACTTGGACTCAAACTTGAATTTGTCAAAAGTCCTGTGGTGATTGGATCTGGTGATAAATTTGTGCCCATTACCTCCGACATTGAACTTGAACCTTACGCAAAATTTTTGCTTTCTTTATTTCCTCAAGAAGAAAAAAGTATCCGTGCCATTTGCGATGATATTGTAAAAATTTCATTACAAATGCGCGTGCTTTATGGCATTGAGAATCCCTTATTTATTGATGATGCGTATACAAACATGACGTATTTGACCAAGACACTTTTACCATGGGCATTGAAGTTTATGACGACAATGCCGAAAACTCAAAAATACTTTACCCCCGTCAAAGATCACTTAAGAAAATTTACTCAAAATCAATCGCTCATTGACTTTATCTCACAACACTTTTTTGAAGAAACTCCTGCTCTCTTTGCGATGTCTTACTTTTCCCTATATACCGATTACAATTATCCCAAAGGTGGTACGGGTAGCGTTGTCAAAGCGATGGTGGATTTATTCTTAAAGTTTAATGGCAACTATCAATTATCTAGTGAAGTGACGGAAATCAATCTTGATGCGAAGACAGTCACAACGAAAAATGGAGAAACCTTTAGTTATCGAACGTTAGTTTGGGCGGGTAGCCCTCCCGCGATGCATAAAGTCATTCGCTCCACCAAACAAGCATTGGTTAAGAAACAAAAACGAGCGCTTGCGATCACCTCCAAAGGTAAAGGCGCGGATTCAGTGATGACCGTGTTTATGAAGGTTAAGGATCCAAACCGGACCATGGCGAAGCGGGCTGGCATGCATACGTTTTTTACACCGTATTTAGATGGCCTTACCGCGCATGGAATTGACCTGATCAAAAAGCAAGATGGAACCTTTATTGATGACAAAGACAAAATTTTCCAATGGATTATAGAATGGTATCGCCGCAACACCTATGAAATTTCAGTACCTGTGTTACGGGATGGTAGCTTAGCACCCAAAGATGAATCGGGTTTTATCGTTTCGGTGTTACTCGATTATCAATTAACGAAAATGATCGCCCAAAAAGGGTGGTATGAAGAACTTAAGCAAATGACCAATGCTTACTTTGTAGACATTTTAGATCAAACCTGGATTCCTGGATTAAAAGCTGGTACCTATGAAACCATTCATGCTTCTCCGTTAACGATGGAAAAGTTTGCTTCCGTCCATGAAGGATCGTTAAGTGGTTGGTCCTTTGCGAATAAACCGATGCTATCGGAATTTCTTTTTACCCGCGTTGCTAAATCAATCTTAACGCCTTATCCAAACATCTTCCAAGCTGGACAATGGGCGTTTGCCCCTGCCGGTTTACCAACCTGTGCGCTCACCGGTAAACTTGCCTCTGATAAAGTTGTTAAACTTACCAAAGGAAAACGCCAATGAAATTAACCTTACCGATACGTCAATTTCTCGCAGAATTTTATGGCACTTTTATTTTGGTGTTTATTGGCACGGGTGCGATTGCCTTTGGCGCCGGTGGTGATTTATTAACCGTTGCCTTCGCTTTTGGGATGGGCGCGATGATTGCCATTTATACCATTGGTCACATTTCCGGTGCACATCTTAACCCCGTGGTAACGCTTGCGATGTGGCTAGACCGGCGACTACCATTGAAAACAACACTCATTTATTATGCTGGTCAATTGCTCGGGGCGTTCTTTGCTTCTTTAAGTTTAATGATTGGTTCAGAAACAGATGTTTTTGTCAGTCTTGGTACGAGTAGCTTTTCCCTTGATACCTCACCTTTAACTGTGATCATCATGGAAATGTTTTTAACGTTCATTCTTGTTTATACCGTCCTTGCAACCTCCCAACGAAAACCATTACAACCCTTCATGGGATTGATTGTGGGCGGCACCTTGATTGGTTTAATTCTTGTTGGTGGTCCAATCACCAGTGCCAGTCTTAATCCTTTCCGTTCCCTCGCCCCAGCATTCTTAACGGGTGGAGAGGCTTTGTCTCAAGTTTATGTATACCTGCTAGGACCAACGATTGGCGCGTTGCTAGCAGCAGGTTTTTATCGGTTTTTAAAATTCAAAGATCCACAAACTTTATAACCAATTAAAGCAAAAAGACTGGTGTCCCCCACCCAGTCCTTTTTGACGATTCGGTTCGTATTATTTTTGTTTTTTGGTTTCTTCGTCCACTAAGGTCGATAAATTATTTTCTTCTACCTTCCATAGACTACGGGGTTTAACCCGCATATAATTGACTGCTCGTTCTGCTGCAGCAAATGAAGCTCCAACGCCTTCGCGATTGGCCTGATAGTTTGCGGTTCTTTCTTTTTTGAAGCCCAAGTCATGGGCAACAGCAAAGGCATCCATGTTGGCGCCTAGAAATAGAAATTCCCACTTATCTTTTTCTTGATGTTCTTCAACCATCCGCTTTAATTGATAACTGTTAAATTCTCGTGAGGCGTTTTCTTGGCCATCCGTGGTAATAATGAACATTGTCTTTTCTGGGGTGCTATCCACACCGATTGCGTCATGAATGCTGCGAATTTTTCGAATGCTTCTACCAATCGCGTCTACCAATGCAGTTGACCCTCTGACTTCAAAGTCCGCTAAGGTTAATAAGGGGATGGATTGAATTTGCTTACGGTGATGTATCACTTTAAATTCGTGATCAAACAACACCAAGCTTACCAACGCTTCTCCAGGTAGTTTTTTTTGCTTTTCAATCAAGGCATTGAAACCACCGATACTATCCGCTTCTAATCCTTTCATACTGCCACTCCGATCAAGAATAAACACCATTTCAACAAGATCTTTTTTCATACAAGATCCTCACTTTCTATGGATAGTTTATAAAACCAGCATCCAAAAGATGTTGCTTGATAAGCGACATTTTTTCATAACAAAAAATGCTCATCATCATGAGCTTATAGAGATGATTTAATTGCCCTTAACCGTGGCAGTGATCAATTGATAATGGTTGATAAATGCATCTGGGGACGCAAAGTCAGAGTTAGAAGGAAGGGTAAAGGTCATTCCATCATATAAGGTTTGTTTGGTATCAAATAATGCCACAAAGATTTCCTCACTGAAATAGGCATCATTTGCAACCGTATTGATCATTCTTAAATAAGGTTCTTGATAACCTGCGATTCGTGGATAACGATTGGCTGGCGTCACAAAGCCATCGAGGATCGTAAACCAATAGAGTGGGTTTTGAATCACTTGTTGAAAGGAATCATGAATCGAAAGGGGAGAATGGGTTGCCATTTTTTGGGTGAGTTCGTCATCCCAAGTAACCCCAAGACTCCAATCCATATCATAGGGAATAAAGTAAGCTCTTTTGGTTACGCCGTGGAAGTAAATGTACGTATTATTCGTCAGGTTACGCATATCATCCGGATTACCAATTAAATAACTGATTGCTGCATAGTTTAAAAAAGCTTCGGTATCTAGCACCGATTCAAAGGTAGATTTCCTTAACGATAAATCTTGAATTTGATTTAAGGTGTGTAGCGTTTTGACAAGGTTCATCAACGCTTCGTGCTGGGACGTGTTCTTGTTGGTTTTTAGATCATATACAGGATGCTATCCTTCTTCGGTATTTTCAATGCCAACAAAATTGGTTTTGAATTGTTCCAAACCTGTATTCCCATCAACTTGCACCATGGCAGGATAAAGCAATTGATTGGACCATAAAGCTTTATATAGATCACCATTACCAGCCGCTCCCAAAAAATGGCGGCGAATAAAGATTTCATCCACAATTTCATTAATCGTGTATAGACCGATATCGTGACCTTGTTGTTCGGTCATGATGCTGACCGCACTTAAGGTTGACTGGGGAGCAAGCACATCATGCTGCCGGTATAAACTTGATGCATAAACTTGGTTAATTAAGGAGGGATCGTTGGAGCGATTCCATTTCAATTCCAAACTTTTCATCCCAAATAATCTTCTGGATTGTCTAGTTTCGTATGCAGGTTCACCGTTTAACCAAGAGTTCTTCATTCCTAATGGCGCATAAAAATCTTCATCATAAGTTTGATCAAAGGATAAGCGAAAATGAAATGGGGTACTTAGGAAGCCTTCTTCATTAAGAAAGGGCCCGCGGGAGAAAATATTTCCCTTTTGGCGAACACCTACCTCTTCCATTTCATAGACCGTATCGTTCACCGTTAGGCGCAAGTTGGCAGGAAAATAATAATCATTAAATTGAGTATTTTTATCTTTCCCATAGGTTTCAATCGCCTCAAGATTGGCTTGAGATAATGTCAATTCAAGTTTCAACTTGGTATCACTAGCCCAAAAGGTATCGTATAAACGTTGGGCTTCATTGACCACCGGAGAAGGTTGACAACTTGCCAAGAGTAAAATCGGCAATAAGAAACCTAATCGCCTTTTCATTGTTGAATCAGATTCATCAATGCAGTAAGCTCCTTTAGTTTCTCCGCTGGATTTCGATTATCAATGGCTTCTTTCACACAGTGATCCATATGGTCTCTAAGAATAAGGTTGTTTGCTTTTTTTAGTAATGCTTGCAGGGCAAGGACTTGCTTGGTGATATCCACACAATAGCGATGGTCATCATACATCGATAAGATCGCTTTTAACTGACCTTCCGCGGTTTTTAAGAGTTGTTTAACTTCTTTTTCAGTGGTTCTTTTGTTCATGCATATCCCTCCCATAGGGGGTAATTTATTTTAACACACAAATTAGGGCGACTTTCGCTCAATTGCCCATGCAGGATGACGAAAAGAAACATGCGTTCGATATCCATTCATTAAGCAATACCCCACGACCGTGGACCAATATTTCTCCTGGGGAAATTTAGCGCGTAAATCTTTTAAAGTAAAACAATTTTTCTTGATTAAATTCCGTTCTATCCATTCAATGACCTGGGGGAAATGTAATGTATTACCCGCTTCAACATAATGGAAGTCCTTCCACTTACCATCAAGTAAGGCGCAACCCCAGCCCATCTTTTGACAATAGCGCATCATCGTTTGGTATTTTTCAATGACTTCGTCCCAGATAAAGTCCATGATGTGCTTAATCTCAATCAGTAAAATTTGTCCATCTTGCAACTGCACCACCAAATCGGGATAAAAGCGTTTTCCCGAAAGGGTTACTAGTTCAATGGCTTGGGTCTTGATTGCGTGGGCATCAAGGATGTGGAGTGCTCTTAAGATTTCTCGTCTTTCGCCTCCGGATTCAAAAGCGATACGATCCCCTTGTTTGGTTTTGACGACACCTCCAAAACGTGAACTAACGGTTCGTTTTGCGGAAAAGGTGGATAAGTAATCGAGTGGATAAAACTTGATTCCTCCTGGGAATCGAAAACGACCATAGTAATTTTCAATGCTGGTGAGAGTTGGATCTTTCATCGCTTCTATCTTATGCTAACTTAGCAAGATTCAACATAATTTTGATAAAACTTTAAGTTATAATAATCCTTAGGACAGGGAGAGATGGAGCTAGCTAACCTCATACTTTTAATTGTCATCATCCTGATGAACATCGGTTTTATTTTGGTTTGGTTTCTTCGGAACCAAAAGCAAAAACCGTTAGATCAAGATGCCCTTCAGCAAGCGGTAAAATGGTTAGAATCCACCATCAAACAAACCAACCAGTCAATGCAAGATGTCATTGCCGTTTTACAACGACAATTAAACCAATACCAAACCGATAATTCCCAAGCGCAAACCATGCTTCGCCAAGAATTAACGAAGCAGATAGAAACTTTAACCCATACCAACGAGGCAAAACTTGAATTGGTTCGCCAAACCACCGCGAGTATGCTGGAAAAATTACAAAAAGATAATGCCGAAAAACTCGACAAAATGAGAGAAACGGTTGATGAAAAACTCAACAAAACCTTAGAAGAGCGCTTAACACAAAAGTTTCAATTGATTAGTTCTCAATTTGAAACTGTCCAAAAAGGATTTGGTGAGATGCAAGGCCTTGTGTCCGGTGTTGATGAACTTAAAAAAGCATTAAGTAATGTGAAGACCCGTGGGATTATGGGAGAAATTCAACTTGGGCGGATCTTAGAAGAAATCTTATCTCCCGATATGTATTTAAAAGAAACCGCGACTCGCCCCGGATCAAGTGATCGCGTGGAGTATGCTATCCGATTGCCGGGAGATGGGAATCGGTCGATCTTTTTACCCATCGATTCTAAATTTCCTTTAGAGGATTATTACCAAGTGCTGACTGCTTATGACACCAATGACGCTAAACAAGTTGAACAGGCCTTAAAAGTACTTGAAACCAAAATTGAACGCTTTGCAGATGATATTGCCAGTAAATATATCGAAGTCCCCTATACAACCAACTTTGCGGTCCTCTTTTTACCGATTGAAGGCTTGTATGCCGAGGCGATTCGCCGGGGTCTGATTGAAAAACTCCAAGTCAAATACAATGTTGTGCTCGCAGGCCCCACCACGATGGCGGCTTTACTCAATTCTTTACAGATTGGATTTAAAACCTTAGCCATTCAAAAGAAGTCACAAGAAGTTTGGCAAGTATTAGCCAACGCCAAAAATGAATTCGATAAATTTGCAGAAGTCCTTGCAAAAGCGCAAGAAAAGATTCAATCTGCCGGTTCCGAACTTGATCGGTTAATTGGCACCCGTACCCGAATGATTCAAGCCAAATTAAAAAACTTAGAAACTTTAGGGGAAAACCTCAATATTGAAGAAAAGACTCCCTCTGAAGAAGAATAGTTCGCGTTCTTGATTAAGGTTGTTAAAATAATAGTATGAAAGCAAGTACCCAAAGTTTGTTCCATGATGTTTTAACCCATCAATTTCAACGGATTGCGACCTTACCATTAGATGCAAGTGATCGCACTGCAATGAATATTATTTATACCCTCGCAGATCAATACTTGGTGGTCCACCCCTTAGTCAAACCCACTGAAACCAAAAAACATATCCAAGAAAATATTAAAGACTTTTATGCCGTTCGTCAGTGGCGACATGACCCTGATTTGGTTTTATTTTTATTGTTAATGCACTTGGGATCAAAACCATATGAAGCAGTGACGAAATTTAACTTTCATCGTTATAAAGTGTATTTTCCAAATGCGTTTACGGATGCACAACTCACCGAACCAAAGATCATCGAATTAATGAACAAGTTACCGGATAACAAAAACCAATATCCCTTTATGGATTTATTAAAGGGTATCTGGTTTACCATCCTCAAAGAATTTCCTAAAGCCAAACAACATTTAAAAAATGTCATTGATCCAGAAAGAAAACGCATCGCATTGTATTATCAAGCCCAGATTGATTTAGCCCAAGGCAATTTAGATGACTTAGCAAAAAAAGTAACTGATCTCCAAACAAACCCACTTCCCATCGACATTCAATCTTTCTTAGCACAAGCAAATAAAGCAATTCATGCTTATCAACACCTTGATTTTTTCCAAGACATTAAAGGTTTGTATGAAGTGGACAAGATTCAACTTTATATTGAAAAAGTCTTTGATTTAAATGTTTGGCGAAAAGCGGATCCTAAAACCAAGGCGATGGTTAAAAATGCCTTTTATTTAACCTCAAGAATGTCGCGGTTACTTGAAGGTGGCATGATTCAGGATTATTCATCGTTTGCCTTGCCATTCGTCAAAGCCTACGAACACGAGTGTTATAAATTATTCTTCAAAGATTACATTGGTTACTTAATTAAAGAGGGTGTGAGTCCCAAAGCAGCGATTCCCCCTCATTCTCGCCGCGGTCGATACCTCACCATTGTCGATGTAGAAAAAGAACCTTATCAATATCAAGCCATTGAACAAGAAAATTTTTCAATTGGCAATATACCTTTCATCCTTGATATTTCCCATCGCTTGGCAAAAGAGGCCCATGAGGCGATTGATCCAACTGGGTTAGCCATCGCGCCTTACTTTGAAGCGTATTGGTTAAAACGTACCCAACATTTGCCATTAAATGGCCAAGGAAAAGGGAAATTAATTTCGATTGCAAAACAAGCTTTTCTTATCTCAAAACTACGTAATAAAATGACACATGCGGATACGTTATCTTACAAAGAATTCCAAGAAATTGTTTCCCTCATCTTAGAAAATCGTCAATTACAAGAGTTGATGTTGATCAACCAGTCTTAAGGTTTTTTCCTTGGAGAGGAACGCATTTGCTACAATGATTTTATGGAAACAAGAAAAAAAATAGCCTTACTCATCGATTACGATAACTTTAACCAAGAAAAATATTTTCCGATTTTATTTGAGGCTCTCAATGAAGTTGGGGATGTGATTAT
>JBMTFA010000019.1:0-12670 GCA_049433705.1 Bacilli bacterium | reverse complement strand
ACAGTTAAAGTTGATTCTTATCGTTATACTAACTACACACAAAGTTTTATGCCTGCAACTTATTTTTCTGATTTGGATCAAGGAAAAAATCCATTAGCAGCTGTAACGCAAACGTTAACAAGAGATCAATTTGAAGTTTACTTAGCACAAAACTACATTATTGATATTATTGAAATCATTGAAAGCGTCAATCCATCTAATCCAGACGAACCATTTCTACAATATAAGGTTCGTGTCGATCGCTTTAAAATGTTCCTCGGAACCTCACCAGACGATACATATTTTTGGTTTGGTACAACCCGTATCGGTCAAGATTTGTTTACTGAATTGTGGTCTGGTGCAAGAATTTCTTTAATTATGGCTCTACTCGTTGTTATCATAAATGCAGTTGTCGGATTGACTATTGGTTCTGTTGTCGGTTATTACGGTGGAATTCTCGATTTATTGTTTGATCGATTTGTTGAAATTGTTGCCTCTATACCATTCTTGTCTGTATTAACGCTTCTTACTTTGAGATTTGGTAATGAATTGTGGGTGATTATTTTTGCTTTTACAGCGACAGGTTGGCTTGGTTCTTATGGAACGGGTCGATTGCAATTCTATCGGTTTAAAAACCGAGAATATGTCTTGGCAGCTAGAACATTGGGCGCCTCTGACATCCGGATTATGTTTAAACATATTCTTCCAAACACCCTTGGCTTGATTGTCACATCCTACGCTTTAGCGATTCCAGCCTTTGTATTTACCGAAGCATCTTTTTCGTTCTTGGGTATCATTAATTATTCTGATGCGGTAAGTGTAGGTTTATTAATTGACCAAGGTCAGCAAGAAATGCAGACCTATCCATATCTTTTACTCTTTCCTGCGTTATATATTGCCATTTTAATGATTTCTTTTAATCTATTTGGAAATGGCCTACGAGATGCCTTCAATCCATCGTTGAGAGGGGTTGAATAACATGAAAGAAAAGATTCTTTCTGTAAAAGATTTAGCAGTCTCGTTTAAAACCCAATACGGCATTCTTCAAGCCATTCGTGGTGTTTCTTTTGATTTACACCGTGGTGAAACTTTGGCGATTGTTGGGGAATCTGGCTCTGGAAAAAGTGTAACATCACGGGCTATTATTGGTTTACTTGCCGGAAATTCAATTTATGAAAATGGGGAAATTATTTATCAAAACCGCGATCTAACGAAACTTCCTGAAGAATTATTTCATGAAATCCGTGGTTCAAGAATTTCGATGATTTTCCAAGATCCAATGAGTTCATTAAATCCGATTCAAACGGTTGGTCAACAAATTGCTGAATCACTAATTTTTAAAAGTGGAATGCCTGAAGATTTAGCAAAAAAAAGAGCTGTTGAATTAATGACACAAGTAGGAATTGCGGATGCTGAAAAGCGTTATTATCAATTTCCCTTTCAATTTTCTGGTGGGATGAGACAAAGAATTGTGATTTCAATTGCATTAGCAAATAACGCTGAAATTTTAATTTGTGACGAACCCACAACAGCACTTGATGTGACCATCCAAGGACAAATTCTTGAATTAATTAACCAATTAAAAGTTGAACGCAACCTATCGGTTATTTTTATCACTCACGATTTAGGTGTTGTCGCCAATATGGCCGACCGAATTGCGGTGATGTATGCGGGTAAGATTGTAGAAATTGGAAAATCTGAGGAAGTATTTTATAATCCCAAACACCCCTATACTTGGGCACTATTATCGTCTATGCCAAATTTAGCCACCACTAACCGCCTCGATGCTATTCCCGGCACTCCACCGAATATGATTTTCCCTCCCAAAGGTGATCCTTTTGCTGAAAGAAATAAATACGCGCTCGAAATTGATTTTGAACAAGAACCACCACTCTTTAAAGTTTCAGAAACCCATTATGCAGCCACTTGGTTGTTACACCCTGATGCGCCTAAAGTTGCATTACCTGACGCTGTAATTACCTTGCAAAAAAATCGAGGAAAGATTAATAAATAGTTATGGCAAACATGATTGATTACTCTGAAAAAGTATTACAAGTTAAGCATTTAAAGAAATATTTTCGCGTTGGGACTGGAAGACGTAAATTGAATATTCAAGCTGTGGATGATGTAACTTTAGACATTTACAAACGTGAAGTATTTGGTGTTGTAGGTGAATCTGGATCAGGAAAAACGACGCTCGGAAGAACGATAATCAAACTTTATCAACCAACAGATGGCACCGTAATTCTTAATAAAATCACCATTAGTTCAGGCATTCAAGGGTTCGTTGAATCGATTGAAAAAATTAAGAGAAAATTAAAAGAAGAAATTTTAAAATTGAATCCGGCAAAAATAAAGGAAATAGAAATTAAAGATGCTGCCAAATTAAACATTCTAAAATTGGAATTTGAAAAAAATGAACTACTCAAACAAAGGGATCTAGAACTTAAAGTTATTTCTAAGCAATTTGACCAATACAGAGCTGATAAATACCGGCTTAACGCATTGATGCAAATTGAATTGCAAAAAGTCATTTTTGATTTTAATCAAAAAGTGAAAAAGACAAAACAAGCAACGAAAAATGAAGCTTTATTAAAGTTTAATAACGAAGTTAAAATTGCCAATGAAAAGCTTTCTCACAAGTTATCTGGATTAAAGGATTCTGCAGCCTTAGATTCACAAACAATTGAAGATCGAATTGCAAAATTAAAGCTCGAACATCACAAAATGATCGAAAATCTCAAGAAAAATTATGAACCACAAATCCTTATTAATGCCACTCAAGTTTTAACCAAGGCCAAAGTGACAGCGTTAATTAATCAATTTACAGCAGAAAAAAACAATAATCTGTCATTAATTAAGGAAAAGTTTAAGAAAGAGTTAGATGGTCTAGTGATGCCTAACAAAAATAAATATCAAAGCGATCTTAAGCGGGTTAATGCACAGTTTTCCGCCAAAGTACAAGAAGTTGATAAAAAAATTAAGATCATCAACTCAAAACTCAGGGTTGATCTTGCAAAATTACCAACTAAAAAATTAGCACTTAATAACCAAACAAAAAATAAAGAGCAAATTAAAAAACTTAAGGCTCATGCAGCTTTGGAAATTAAAGAGATTCAAGCAAAAATCAACGATGCCAAACGGATTAATGCCGCCAAAGAAACCTTAAAAGAATCTCAAAAAATGCAAATGATTTTCCAGGACCCTATTTCCTCACTTAATCCTAGAATGACGGTTAAAGAAATTATCAGTGAAGGTTTAGTCATTCAAAAGAACACCAATAAAAAAGAGATTGAAAAGAAAGTCGCAGATGTTTTAACCTTAGTGGGTTTATCCCCGGAATACGCTTCTCGTTATCCACATGAATTTTCTGGAGGTCAACGACAAAGAATTGGTGTTGCTAGAGCGCTAATTATGGATCCTAATGTGATTATTGCTGACGAACCAATTTCTGCACTAGATGTTTCAATAAGGGCACAAATCATCAATCTTTTATTTAATTTGCGGGAAAAACTCGGATTAACAATTTTATTTATTGCTCATGATTTATCTGTGGTTCGATTTTTCTGTGATCGAATTGCTGTTATGTATAACGGAAAAGTCGTTGAAATGGCCAGTTCTGAAGAACTATTCAAAAACCCTCTTCATCCTTACACAATTTCTTTATTGTCGGCAATTCCACAACCGGATCCAGACTACGAAAAGAATCGAACTCGTATTCACTATAACCCCAAAATCCATCAATACAACCCTACCAACCTTCCCAAACTCCGGGAAGTGTCCAAAGATCATTTTGTGCTTTTAAGTGACGCTGAATTAGCTAAACTTCAA
Organism: Bacilli bacterium; assembly: GCA_049433705.1. Classification (GTDB taxonomy): domain Bacteria; phylum Bacillota_I; class Bacilli_A; order RFN20; family CAG-826; genus UBA970. The sequence goes on along the minus strand of JBMTFA010000019.1, from coordinate 8,860 downwards.
TTGCCCAACGACCCAAACCATAAGAAAGGGACGGAATCATGATTAATCGAAAATTATTAACGCTTACCTTGGCTTCATTTGTCTTACTTGCAAGTTGCAATGGCGTCTCTGAAACCCCTGCTTACAATGTCTATTTTTTTACTGCAAATACGGCCGCTACACAAATCGAGACAATTTTTAATCAAGAAGTTGGCACATTGATTCCTCGTCCCGAAAACCCTACCCGCAATGGTTTTGATTTTGTTGCTTGGTATTTAGATTTAGATAATACGATCGAATGGGATTTTGATAACGACTTCATGCCCAATGAATCCATTGTATTGTATGCGAAATGGGCACCAACGATTCGGACGATCACTTATGATTTAAATGATGGTGAAATGATTAATGAAACCTATCCAACAACCTTTATACCAGGGACAACCTTTGTTTTGCCCCAAGCAAGACGAACTGGTTATTTATTCCGTGGTTGGTATTTATATGATCAAATTTTAGAAAACTTTCCTAATAACGAAGGAACAAAACCAGGCGATCCTGCTCTGACTACTCTACCCAACACATTATTTGAAGATATTTTTCTATATGCCCACTGGCAAGCAATTAAAGCCGTAGTTACCTTCCGTTCGAATCACCCAGGTGGAGCCTCTGTTGTACCAAATCCAGGTAACCGAGTTGTTGCTTACGGAACAGTGATTGACTACGGAACAACTTTCCCTTCAGACTTCGGTACGATTGCCGGTTATACCTTTATGGGATGGAATTCACGGGCGGATGGTACAGGAACTTGGTATCCAAATGGGGGCATTTTTACTCGCACCCTAGCGATTACCTTATATGGTCAATGGCAAAGCGCTTAAGTTCACCCAAAGTTAAATTAAAACAAAAAAGATTACTGATACTACTTCTAGTTGGAAGCTATTCCATTATTTGCACCTTTCTAGTAGGTATATACTTTTTTGTTGATCGATCGATCCAAGGTTTAGAAACAAGCATACTTGTCTTATTAATAGGATTAAGCTTTGTTTTGCTTTGGGCAAAACAATCCATCGTTCCGATTCAAATGTATCTTCATTATTATCGAATGATAGATGAAAATACCCCCCCTTTTAAAATTCAATCACCGATTCAATCGAAAAAGTTTTTCCAAAATCTTGAAAAATATCAATTCCAACTTGAAACAGAAACAAAAGATCTTAAGTTATACGTCAAAATTTATGATCGATTACCTTGGGTTGCAAGAACGCAAGCAAGCGTGATATTTATTGTTTTAATCAAAGATCAATCCGTGAGTATTACTGATGAACGTTTAGAATCGGTAATCTATTTATACAAAAGCAAATTAAAATTAAAAAAGGAAATTCAAAACGAACTTACACTCCTTTTTTATGATTCGCCATTTTTCAACGAACAACTACAAGAAAAAACACAACAAATTATTAATCTTTCGCTACAAAACCGTGCGATTATAACGATTCCGTGTTTGCAAATTGGTGAAAGTACGATTTATGCCTTAAGGCCTAAAAGATTATTTCCCAATAAGTATTATTACGTATTGATTAAATTGTTATATTATTTAACTGACGCTAATGAAATGTTATGAAAAAACCTCCTTTAACTTCCGATCAAAAAAAGCAAAAAAGAGAACGCCAAAAACAGAGCATTACTTTTCTCATTTTTAATTGCATTCTATTGCTCGTGACCATGATTTTTGCCCTTTGGTGGCAGAATCGCTACGATTTAAAAGCTTTTGCGGATGGCATATGGTTAGTTTTTGCCGTTCAATTGACCATGACCTGGGGATTTTTTGTCTATAATCGCAATATTTTTACCCCGTTAATTCACGGTGGCAAGACCTTCCTACTTTTATTTGTGGGTAAAAAGCCAAAAGATGATTTTTACACTGCATATACAAAAGTCCAAGAAAACCAAGTACCAAACTATGTCATTATGATTTCATTTGGACTTACCCTTATTGTTATTACTGCTGGTGTGATGCTGACGTTAGCAGGATATCAAGGAATCATTTAAATGGAGCAAAATAATCGTTACTCAACAAACCCATCATTTATTGAAGGGCTCCGTTATGAATTGGGCGATGGTGTCAAAATGGACTTAAAAAAAGCCCTCCATCATTATCGGAAAGCTGCAAAAGAGGGTCATTATTTATCAAAACTAAAAATCACTCAAACAAAGGTGAGGTTTTTTCCCACCATCCTTTTAAGCAGTCTATCAGTCATCAATCTGCTTTACTTTAGCGTTGTTGGTTTTCTTTGGGTTGGTTTACTTATATCTTTGATTATTTCATTGGTAATTTTGTGGTTAGATCGTTATTTTTATTGGTATTTACCTGGTTTTGCTTCATTATTTTATCGAATCCATCGTTGGTTAGCTTTACTTATTTTCTTGCCTTTGGGAACGTTGATTCCATATTTTTCAGGTAGCACGTATTTTCCAATTTTAATCTTATTTGTCGTTGCTATCTTTACGCTTGGATCAGGTTTATTAATGTGGTTTTCTGACAAGACGTTACAACATTTGATATTAGTTGTATATGGCGGATTTCTTTTTGTTTTGTCCACTTTTTCTTACTTCATTCCAAGTGATGGAGTCGCTTTTTCAACCATTCAAGTTGAAGGTGGCTTAAAAATTACAGGATACCGAATCAACGAACCTAATGTTGTCATTCCAACTAGTATCAATAGTCAACCGGTGGTGGAACTCGGTGACCAAGCTTTTGCTGGGTCAAATATTGAATCTTTGTATATTGGGGCTCATATCCAAAGAATCGGTTTTGCTGTTTTTGCCAACAACGAAAAACTTAAAGAGGTTTATCTTGAAGATGGTGTTCCGCTTGGTGTTGCGATGTTTGCAGGTAATCCAAAACTTACAGAGTTGCGTTTGCCGAACGATATTACGCATATTCCGCCATATTTTTTATATAATGCGCATTCGCTTAGCACTCTAAATTATCCACCTAATATTGAAACTATTGGCCATTATAGTTTTTATCAGGTAAGTGAGTTAACCCCAATTCCACTAACCGAACCGCTAAAGTTTATTGGCAATTATGCACTATCAGGTTTTAATAGGTTTGAATCAATACAACTACCTAATTCGGTTAACTTTATTGGAGTTGGCGCATTCTCGAATTTACCTTACCTTAATACATTTCAATTTTCTCCTTCAATTGAAGTGATACCAAGTTACTTATTTGCAAACAATGTTGGTTTAAGAGCCTTTGAGATTCCTGAAAATATTCGTGAAATTGGTGATTTTGCTTTTTATAACACGACCAACCTTACAACTATCCAATTACACGATGGCATCACGGTCATTGGAGAAAGTGCTTTTCGTAATAATTACAAACTTACTACCATTCACCTACCGGAACAAATCAAAGTAATAAATGATTATACATTTTTTAATAACTATTCTCTAAGTGGTGTCTCTATACCTGAAAGTGTTGTTGAAATCGGTATCAGCGCCTTCCAAAATAATTTGAATCTTCGCTCCATAACCTTTCCTGAAAAATTGGTTTCACTAGGTGCAAACGCCTTTAAGGGTACACCGCTAAATTCTATTGTCCTACCAGACAGCATCCAATATTTAGGGATTGGCGTATTTGCTCAAAATTTTGCAATTGAGTCATTAATTATTCCCGCTTCAATAACTTCGATTCCTGATTATTTTTTGGATGGCGCAACTTCTTTAAAACAAATTACTTTACTTGGACCGATTGAATCAGTTGGTAGGTATGCTTTTAGGGACGCCATATCCCTTACCGATATTTCCTTCCAAGAAGGTTTGAATCTAATTGATGATTACGCTTTTTACGGCACAAATTCCCTTACCTCGATAGCGCTTCCAAGTACACTTACAACTATCGGAAACTATGCATTCTATGGCAATGAACAACTTATTAATATTGATTTACCAGCTGCACTAACACGCATTGGTGATGGTGCGTTTGCTAACAACAAATCTTTAACACATATATGGTTGAGTAATCAAATCACAAATATTGGCCATTTTGCTTTTTATGGTTGTGACAAACTCAATATTGATTACCAAGGAAATCAGCAACCCTTATCCTGGATTGTTTCATGGAATCCAGACAATCGCCCAATCCAATATGGGGTTGATATTTGATAAAATAAGGACGATGAATATAAAATCTTGGTTTCATAAAAATAAGTTTAAACTTGAGATTATTGCGGTTTTATTGTCGCTCATTTTTATGATTGTAGGGATTCTTAATCCAACTCCAAATACCAGTTCATTTTTTTGGGGTCTCGCCTTTATTGTTGGTGGATTTTTTAAAGCAGTTGAAGGTGTAACCAAAACGATTGAAGAAAAATCCCTTAATGTTGAAGTCTTAATGATTGCTGCTGCATCAGCAGCTTTCTTCACTGGAGAATATGCCGAAGGAGCGGTGTTAATTTTTATTTTTGCGGTAAGCGGGGTTTTAGAAACCTTTGCGATGGCTCAATCGGAAAAAGCGTTAACACAATTATTAAAAGCCGCTCCAAAAACCGCCTTGAAATTGGTGGATGGTAACGAAGTTTTAGTGGAAATAAGTGCCTTGGCCATTCAAGATGTGGTGGTCGTTAAACCCGGTCAACAAGTGCCTGCTGATGGCATGATTGTATATGGCGGCGCTTCACTTGATCAATCCTCTATTACCGGGGAATTCAATCCAGTCAACAAAGTTGAACGTGATTTCGTCTTTGCCGGGTCCATTGTGCTTAATTCAACCATTCAAGTGGTGGTGCAAAAAGATCCTAACCAATCTTTGGTACAAAAAATGATTACCTTGATTGAAAACGCGCAAGCTGAAAAAACCAAATCAGAAAAAAGAGTCACTACATTTGAGAAAATCTATGTTTATTTTGTTATTGCCTTGGCGCTTTTTATCATATACCTCACCCCAGTCTTTGGTTGGCTAGATGCTGCAGAAGCTTTCCGACGTGGGGTGATTGTTCTGGTAGTGGCCTCACCGTGCGCGCTTGTAGCCTCAATAACGCCAGCGCTGCTTTCGACCCTTTCCCACAGTGCAAGAAAGGGAATTTTGATTAAAAGTGGTAAATACATTGAGTTACTTAGGCAAATTGATGTGGTGACGTTTGATAAAACCGGGACCTTAACCACAGGGAAACCTAAAGTCACCGGCGTTTACTTTTCTAGTCCTGAAAATGAAAAAAAGGCTTTACCTGTCTTCATCACCGCAGAAAAGCAATCCAACCACCCCTTAGCGAAAGCAATTGCAACGCATTTTGAACACATCCCAACCCTTAATCTACAAATTAAAGAGATGCCAGGTCGTGGTTTAGAAGTGACCTACGAAGGCAAACTTTTTCAAATTGGTAATTTTCCTTTTGAGATTCCACCTTCATTAAATGATCGTTATCAAGACGTCCAAAAACTTGGACAAACCATTGTCGGCATGATTCAGGAAGGCAAACTAGTCGGATTTATAACGCTTCAAGATACCGTTAGACCAGAAGCAAAAATCGCCATTGATGATTTAAGAGCACTCCAAGTTTTACCGGTGATGTTAACAGGAGATAAAACATCAACCGCCTCAGCGATTGCTCAATTAATGGGTATTCATCAAGTATTTGCCGAAAGCTTACCTACTGATAAAGTGAATGTAATAAAAAATTATATCCAGCAAAACAAAAAAGTGTTAATGATTGGTGATGGCATCAACGATGCCCCAGCGTTAGCAACGGCAACCATTGGTGTTTCCATGGGTGATGGCACCGACGTTTCCTTAGAAACCGCAGATATTGTGATGGTGCGTAACCAACTCCAACATATTCCCTATTTAATTCGATTAGCAAAACGAACCCAAGGTATTATCTTACAAAATGTCATCTTTTCCATTACGGTCATTCTTGTTTTGCTGATTTCTAACTTATTTGGGATTGTCATCTTGCGCTATGGTGTGTTAGGTCATGAATTATCAACGATTCTTGTCATTTTGAACAGCCTTCGACTGTTACCGATCAAACAAAGAAAATGAGGTGGTTTAGATGAAAACCAACCCTTACATCAATCAAGAAAAACAAATTAATGCCATCTTTGAACAAAGAGATCAAGATTGGCGAATGGGTGGCATTGTTTACCAAATCTTTGTCGATCGTTTTTCCCCTTCTGCGAATCTCGAAGCAAAAAAATCGCTATATCCTTCTCCGAAAACCTTACAACCATGGTCTGCTTTACCCCAAAGAGGGGTGAAAGATCCAAAGACTAAATATTGGAGCCATGAATTAGCATTTTGGGGTGGGGATTTACCAAGCGCCTTATTTAAGGTGGACTATTTATCTAAACTTGGCATCAACACTGTTTACTTAAATCCCATCTTTCATGCCTTTTCCAATCACAAATACGATACGTATGACTATGAAACCATTTCTCCTGAATATGGCACACTTGCGGACTTAAAAGCCCTCATCGAAACCTTATCTAAAGAAAAGATCAAACTCGTCCTTGATGGGGTCTTTAATCATATGGCGATTGCGTCCCCTAAATTTTTAGATGCAAGCAACCCTCAAAGTCCAATTCGATCATGGTTTGTCTTTGGTGAACAATTTCCCACCGGTGTTAGGCTGTGGCACAACGCCCCAAGTTTACCGGAATTAAATCTTGATGAACCCCTGGTTCGTGCATATTTATTTTCAGGACCCCAATCCATCATCAAACGTTATCTCAAGATGGGGGTCGCGGGATGGCGCTTAGATACGGCGATTGAACTTGGTTACCATTACCTCCATGAGTTAACCACTGCAGCCCACGAGGTTAATCCCCAATCGTTGGTGATTGGTGAACTCAACAACTATCCTCAAGGATGGGCACCCGCGATGGATGCCACCATGCTGATTCCCTTACGAGATTTAATCATCCAAACCGTTCAAGGGAATATTTTTCCCGAAGTTTTTTCGAAGAATGTTGAGCAAATGGTTATGGAAACTGGCATTGAGACCATGCTGAAATCATGGGTTCTTCTAGAAAATCATGATTTTGGTCGGATCGCATCGATGTTACCGAAATGGTCGATGTACCAACTTGCCAAGATTCTGCAATTTACCTTACCTGGAACGGTGAATTTATACATGGGTGAAGAAATTGGTACACCCGGGATGGATGACCCCCTTAATCGGGCACCGATGCGTTGGGATGTCGTCGAAAATGGAAATTCATATCTTAACCTTCATCAACAATTGATTCATTTAAGACAACAAGAAAGAGCGTTAAGGATTGGCGATATCAAGTTCCTTCATAGTCGTCACCTCATCGCCTATCTTAGAACCACAAACAAAGTAGAGGAAACACTTGTCATCATTGTCAATCCATCTGAAAAACCCGTAAAAGAAACCATCCTTGTCACGGACGGTATGTTAAAGAGTCATAATCCATTCGTGGACTTATTAACTGGCAAAACCATGAGCACCTCGTATGGTATCTTGTTGCCAATTGAAATTCCCGGCAAAACAAGTTGGATTCTTAAACCGAATCTTGCACCGATAAACGGCTATTCACCGTATAAGTACATTAAGGGCCGTTTTTAATTAACTGCTTTGACACTGGTTTCTAAGGTTGCTAACCAACCAGGAATTTTGGCGTAACTCAATTGTAATTGTCGTAATTTTTCTTCGCTCTTAAATTGTTGAACCGCGTTAGGGTCATTCCCATTAAGGGTGCCGTTTTGGATGGCAGCATTCACAACAGCTTGAACTTTTGCATCAATCCCTTTGGCTTCATTAATCAGCGCTTTGGCAAAAGCATCTGCTGGTGTCCAGAAATACGAAGAAACAGCTTTGGCTTGTGGTAATCCGTAGGCACCTTGGGCGGTTAATGCTTGAATTGGCCCAATGAGTTGGATATCAGGATCGGCAATGGAAGCGAGGTTAGAGGGGGCAATTTTTAATTGTTTACCCTTAATGGTTTGGTTGACTTCAGAAGTTAACCAATTCGCAAAAGCATGCGCGGCTCCTGGAGCTTTTGAAAAGGGATTGACGCCAACAAGACGAGCACCCACCATCGAACCAAATTGATGCGTTTCCCCAGCAGGATTACGATAGGTCGGCATTTTGATTGTGCCCATATGTTCACCAAGAATGTTGGTGATATCAGGCGCTTGCCAATAACCCGAAACAGCGGCAATAATCCCGGATTCAATCCGGCCGGCATTATTTTCTAAAAATAAGGTTGGAATTAATGCATTCGTATCAATCATCAAGTTAGTCGCATAATACGTGAGCATGGCTTGAGCTGCCTCAATACCATCCTGACTATTCCAGGTGATGGTTTGGGTTTCTCCATCCCAGGCGAGTGTATTTTCAGGAATAAACCAACTCGTCATGCCCCAACCACCCATCTGATCCATATTGATTTTGGAATTGAGCGACTGCGCTTTCGCTAAAATCGTATCCAATGAACCCATCTCCGCCTCGGTAATATAACGCTTATCATAAAACATATAAATGCCATTATCCGCAGTGTATGGATAGGCATAGAGTTCATTTTCAAAACTCGCCACATCCACCGTCCAAGGAAGGTTTCTTGTGGTGACATCAGTTTTGAATTCTTGAACCTTTGCTAAACCACCGGCTCTGACTAAACTTGGGAGTTGATCATCAAGAAAAGAAAAAACATCTGCCCCATTTGGAATGTCTAGGGTTAAAAATCCTTTTAATTCCACTTCACTTACCGAGGCAATATCAAATTCGATGTCGAGTTGCGGGTTAGCTTCCTGGTATCGCATCGCCGCATCAAATAAAAAACTTTGTTCTTGTTGCGGGCCCCAAACCTTTAAGGTAATCGTATCTTGGGTAGGGTTACCACCGCATGCAGTCAA
>JBMTFA010000018.1:0-12824 GCA_049433705.1 Bacilli bacterium | reverse complement strand
TCACAAAAGCGTAGGCCATCCAAAAGTTGAATACGCCGGGAACAAAACTCAAATACACGAATGAGAAAACACCCACCAATAAGGTAAGACTTAAATAAGTGAGAAGGTGTTTTCGTTTAAAGTGCATAACCCACATAAATTATGTCACTAATTGACCGTTCAGAAATGGTTGATCCACTATTAACGGGTTTGTTGATAATCCGACCGTTAAACCACATAGTGGCCGAACCACCACCATCTAAGTTATAGGCAAAACGGGCTTGGTATTCAATAAAGATGGAGGCAAGTTCATAAACGGATAATCCTGCACTCTCTTCAGTTCGTCCATCGGAAACAACAAAAAGAAATTCACGATCACTCATTTGTCCAATCGCCGTTCGTGGGTTACTGGATAGTTCATATGGGACTTTGGTTGATGGATTTACCTTTAATTGTCCCTGATCAATGAGTAATGGACCAAATGACCAAACTTGCCAAGGAAATAACGTTTGTAAGGTTTGTAAAGGTGTGTTTTGTTCTTTAAAACTAAGCATGATGCCATCATCATTTAGTAAAATTGCATCATCCGTGCCACTCGGCCTTGGGGTCACGCGATAGACGATCCCATTACGAACCACGAATCCAACATCCCTAAACCCATAATAATCACCATTCACTGCGAATAAGGCTTGTTTTCTGGTCGCCATCACCGATGTTTTTTCTTTAAAGTTTTTTCCGTAGGTATCCATGCCAAAAGCAGACTTGAGTAAGCGATGATTATCTGTGGTAACTTTAGCGACATAGACTTGGGTTTCATAACGCCTAATCACATCGATATGAATGGTGAGTTCGCTGTCTTGGTAACCAAATTCAGTAAAGGTTGGCGTGATTGAACTTAAGGAAGATGATGATGTTGAAGAAAGAATTTGACTACCACTGGTTCCGCCAACTTGAAAAACAAAGGTATCCAAAAGAGAATACCCAGTTAAGCCTGAGAGGGCAATCGCATAGGTGACGGTCAGTAACGTATAACGAGGTTTCATGTTGAAAAAATCCACCGTTTTTGCACTTGAAAAGAAATGAAAAACAAACTTAAATCTACAAAAACCTTTGCTAATGTGTGCGGTAATCCTAGATAAATAAGCATGTCTGTAAAGACAGCAGAAGCGACCATGATCAGTAAGAATAATGCCAAGTATTGTCCACTGGATTTGACCCAACGAACGTTTGCCTTAAAAGTATAAAAACGGTTCATCAAGTAATTGAGGATGCCAGATATGACACGAGCAGCACTCACCGCGATGATGGCCTTCCAAGGATGATTGAACAATTGAAAAAACCAAATAAACAATCCATAGTCGATGACAAAACTAAGCATTCCTGTAATTAAATAACGCATAAAGGGTTGAAGTAAGGTTCGGTAAATTAACAACGAATCACGAAGTGGGTGAAATGAACTCACTGCATCTTTGTGCCCATAAATGGTTGCCGTGGGCACTTGAATGATGGGGATACCTTTCGTGGCAACGTGTTTTAACATTGCCATTTCATATTCATAACGTTGACCTGGTACGGCAATCAATGCAGGCAACATCCATGTTGCGATGCCTCTTAATCCGTTTTGTGTATCAAGCACAAAGACCTTGGTCACTGCGCGAAACACAAAACGTGTGATGAGGTTTCCTAAGCGATTTCTTAAAGGGGTTTTACGATCAAATGTTCGCGTTGCCAAAAAGAAAACGCGGTCATCTTGATCCAGTAGCTGCATGATTTTGAGGATGTCTTTTACTGCGTGTTGACCGTCTGCGTCTGCGGTCACCACTCCGAGGAGATTTGGATGTTGTTTCAAGATGTGCTGGAAGGCGGTTTTTAATGCTGATCCCTTGCCTAGATTTTGAGGATGGTGGAGAATCGTGACATTTTTTAAAGCCTGAAAAATGGCTTGATCTTGGTTACCATCATCAATCACGATCAAGGGACTTTGACAAACTTGTTGGAGTTCGGCAATCAGTTGAAGGAGATTTTGATTTGGGTGATAAGCTGGAATAATAATCGCAATTTCGGAAAAGTTTCTCATCAATTTCTTAATTTTGCCTTCTTTCGAAATTGCAAAAGGCTCCCCATTGGAAATTGTTGAGCAATCACCACAATTACACCTGCGACTAAGCCACCAGCAAAGCCGTTATTATACAAATCAAAACCACCTTGGAGCAAGAGGGCGTGAGGCAAAACCATCAAATGGAGGCTTCCCGCCAACACCCCATAGAAAAGACCAAATTTTCCACCAATAGGTGCTAATGCTGTCACAAAGAAAACCGCCAATTCGGGGTCGATATTGGTTAAAGCGAAACCCGGAATCAACGAAGCAAGAACCAAACCAGTAATGACAGGAAGGGCGTTGCGAATGTGTTTTCCATAAGCACCAAAGCCCATAAAGGTATAAATTCCACCAATCACCGGTCCAGAGATTTGAAAATTAAATAGCAAAACCAAACTCAAACTAAACAAACCAATCGTTCCAACATTCCATAAAGTGGCGGCAAGCCCAAATTCTTTATAAAAGTCTGTTGGAAGATTTCCGGGTGAATTTAATAACCTTAACCAAGGGCGATAGACTTGCCGATGGAGTAAGAATGAGATTAACATTAAAACAATTGAAATTCCTAGGGTTAGAAAAAATAAAAACGCATGATGGGATGTTGCTAAAACAAGTGGCACACTTAGGCTCACCCCGAATGCCCTCAGCACTGCAGAAAAGATCATCGCAATAAAACCTAATCCAAAGCCAGTGTTATAGAGGTTATAGCCTTGATGGAATTTACCAACGACAGATACGACCATCGGTGTTAACCAACCCGCGAGAATGCCAGATAAAAGCCCAAGAGGGATGGCGGCGGCAAGTGGAAGGTTCGGGATACCAAACATGATAAAACTAGTGACTGGGGCAATCCCGGTGGAAAATAAAAAGGTTCCAGTATACTGACTTAGCACGGTTCCCTTCATTCTTGTATAAAGATAAAAACCAAACCATACCGGAAAAACATTGAGAAGATTTTTTCCAAAGAAACTAAAGGCAAGGATGGTCATGACGCCAGCAAAAGCAACACCAGAAAAATTAACTTTAAGTCGGTGCAAGACCAAAATAGCGGTCCAGGTGACAAGCCAAACATTGATCAAGGTCGCGTGTAACCCGCCAACAGCTAAGTAATCAGTAATGAGTAATGAAGGATGTAAATAAATAGCAACAAGGCCTTGAAGCATTGGGACAAAAGGGCCAGATAAGATAAGGATAAATAAACCACCCAACGCCACACCAAGTAACAATTTAAAGGGGAATTTTAAGATAGGGAACATCACGTATTATTATATTTTATTCTTATCTCTAAACAAGTAAAATGAGGAAGATGTTAATTGAAAAATTAAAAGCCTATCAACCCTTTAATGAGCAAGAAGCATTTGATCAAAAGGCAATCCTTGCTTTCATTGCCCGTAACCCCGATTACCTAGAGAGAAGTAATCTCATCGCCCACTTTACCGTTTCAACGATTATCGTCAATGAAGCGATGGATAAGGTGCTCTTTGCCCATCATAATATTTATAAGTCCTGGGGCTGGCTTGGGGGTCATAACGATGGGGATGAAAACCTCATCAGGGTAGCGCTTAAAGAAACTGAAGAAGAAAGTGGTCTAAAAAAACTTCGTCTCTATTCAGAAGAAATCTTTATGTTGGATACCATTTATGTTCCAAATCATATCAAGCACGGTAAGCATGTCTCGGATCACTTACATCTCAATGCAACTTTTTTAGTGATTGCAGATGAACAGGAAACCCCGGTGGTGAACATCGAAGAAAACTCAGGCGTTGCTTGGTTTCCGATTGCCACCGTGTTGGCGTCGGTTCACGAACCAAGAATGATTCCCATTTACCAAAAGGCGTTTCAAAAAATTTCTTTGATAAAAAACGTTAAGTGATACCGTCTTTTTAACCACAAAACAATAAATAAATTCGCAATATTACCCACCACAATGAGCGCGTAGATTGGCCAAGTGGCTTGGGTTAAATCAAGAATTGCACTAGAAAATAAGGTGCCGATAATGGCCGCTAAGCCGTAGGCAGTAAAGATTTTTCCATAGAGATTTGAAAATAATGATGGTGGAAATAGTAACTTAATCGCAAGCGGCATTAACGCCATCCAATTCCCTAATCCAAACCAAAATAACCCATAACTAATCGCAAATAAAATGGGATTGCTTCCACCATTGAAAAGCGACAAAAAACCACTCAGGACTAACGATAATAGACTAGCGAAAGCAACTTTAAAGAATCCAAAGCGATCAACAAGTGAACCAAAGAAAGGTCGCGATAGACCATTGAGTAAACCAAAGATTGCAATCGCGCCAGCGACAAATGCTTCATCATAAGCATATGAGACCACGCCAATGCGATAACTCAACCCAATAATGGTTAATCCAGAAAAAATACTAAGCATGAAGACAACATATAACCAACGAAACGCAACCCGATCATAGGATGGGTTTTCTTTGGTGGTATCTTGTGCCTGGTTAGCCTCCAGAGGTTGAAATAAAGGCCAAATCGTCAAACCAAGGACAATCATTGAAAGCCAACCCAAGGTTGCTAATGTTTCACTCATCGAAGAGGTTTCTAATAAATTGACAATCAGTGGGGTCATCACGGTGTTGGCTAAGCCAAAACCCATCAAGATTAATCCAGAAAATAAACCAACTCTTGTGGTGAATAAGCGTTGCACTAAGTAGATGGGCACCCCATAAAGAAAACCAACCCCAACGCCCAAGAGCACCCCATATCCAATTAACAGGGTTAAAAAACTTCCTTGAATACTTGCTATAAACAAACCAGAAACAAATAAAAGGAGACCACTGATCACAATGACGTTTCGATGTGTCGCCATCCATCTTCCTGCCCACAACATCGACATGGCATAGCTGACCAAGGAGAACATGTAGGGTAAACCGCTTAGGGTTGCGTTCACACCATAGACCGATTCAACTTCAACACGAAAAATGCCCCAGGCATAAATGGACCCCAGCAATAACATCATGGCAATAGCGCTTAATAAAAAATATAGACGACGCCAGTTCATATAAAAATCATTTTATCGCCTAGAAAACCGATGTCAATTCTAATTTTTTAAATGGGGAAAAACCAACTAAATTTTGTATATTTTGCTAAATTTTGCTTCTAAATAATCACAATAATAGGTTGGATTGAGATCTTCGCCGGTCACTTTCTTTAATAAAACAAAAGGCGGATACAGTTGACCAAAGGCGTAAACATGTTTGCTAAACCAATCGCGAATCGGCAGGAGGTTTTTGCTGGCAATCGTTGTTTCAAGGGATAAGGTTTTTTCCATCGTCTTGAGAAGTTGGATTGAGATGGCGTTACCAAGGGCGTAAGAAGGGAAATACCCAAATGCTCCACCTGACCAGTGTACATCTTGCAAGCAGCCTTCACGATCAAGTTTTGGTTTAACCCCTAAATATTGTTGATATAAATCATTCCAAGCTTGTGGAAGGTCTTTGACTTTAAGACTTCCTTCAATCAATTGTTTTTCGAGTTCATAACGGACCATGATGTGAAGACTATAGGTTAATTCATCGGATTCAGTTCGAATCAAAGAAGCTTTCACTTGATTAATAGCTTGGTAGTATTCGCTTAATGTGACATCGTTAAACTGTTGTTTAAACAGTTTCTTTAAGTCAGGAAAGACAACCTTCGTAAAAGCATAGGAACGACCAAGGACATTTTCATAGAAGCGGGATTGTGATTCGTGAATTGACATTGCTGCACCATTGCCAATCAGGGTGCCTTTTACTTTTTTCCCGATATTTTGTTCATAAATCCCGTGACCACCTTCGTGGGCAGTGGAATAAATATTCGAGATGAAATTATTCTCGTAAACATGGGTGGTGACACGAATATCACTTGGGGTGATGCCACTACTAAAGGGGTGAACGGATTCTGCTAAAACACCAGCATTTAAATCATACCCAATAAACGTTAATAGGTTTTTTGCGTAAGCTAATTGTTCGTGCTTTGGGAACGTGCGCGACATAAAGTCATGGCGAATCTTCACTTTTGATTGTTGAATCTTTTTTAATAAGGGAACAATTCTGGTTTTTAATGTGGCGAAAAAAGCATCAAGTTTTTCAATGGTGTTGCCTTCTTCATAATCATCAAGTAATTGGTTATAAAGCGGACCAGGAACGGTTTTGGTGATGGTTGTAAACTTTCTGACATACGTTAAAATCTTTTCTAAATAAGGCGCATAGGCTTTGAAGTCATTGTTGGCCTTCGCTTTTTCCCAGGCAACTTGTGCTTGGGAAAGTAAGACGGCATAGTCTTGATAATCTTTAGGATCAATCTTTTTAAGTTTGTCGATTTTCTTTCTTTCAAGTTCGACAATTCGCCGCATTTCGACACTGAGCGTATCTTTGTTTGCAAGTAAATCAGTAATGAGTTGATCATATCCAGGTTCGTTTTGATGTTTAAAATCTTCTAATGCCCAAAATCCCATCGCTACAGAACGTTCTTCAACCGCTGCATCGTTTTTTGGTGCGATGGTTTGGGCATCAAAAGATGCGACATTCATCACATAATTTAATGCTTTGGTCTTTTCGTAATGTTGGTCAAAAGTTTTTAATAATGACGCGATGTCTTGTGTGGATGATTTCATATGCATACTTCCTTATTGAGACTTATTTTAAACCTTTATAATGAATTAGGTAAAGAAAATGAACACGACCATTAAAGCTTATTTAGATAAAGCACCAATAGAAGTTCGTTTTCGTTTAACTTGGATTTACAACACAATAAAGAAGCATTTAACGCCCGCAACGGAAACGTTTGCCTATCAAATGCCCACCTTTAAAGGTAAACATAACTTAATTCATTTTGCTTATTATTCAAAGCATATTGGGATTTATCCTGGACCCAAAGGCATTTTATTTTTGCAGTCGATCGATGCGACATTGATGACTTCCAAGGGTACCTGGCAAATCCCGCATGATCAACCATTACCCAAAAAAGTATTTTCAACATTATGCCGATGGATTAAACAAACCCAAGATGAATAAACTTGGTTTTCTACTTGATGTCTTGGCATGTTCTTTAAGTAGTTTTGGGGGACCCGAAGCTCACTATGGTGTGTTCTCTAGCCTATTGGTGCAAAAGAAACGTTATCTAAATGAAGAAACCTTATCTGAGTTGATCGGTGTCTTTTCGTTAGTGCCTGGTCCAAGTAGCACGCAAACGATAACAGCAATTGGGTATCTTGTCGGTGGGCCTTGGTTAGCTTTCTTCACCTTCATCGTTTGGGCCTTGCCAGCAATTGTCATCATGACGATGGTAGGTGTGCTGTTTGCAAGCGTTCAAACCAACTCATTCTTTCCATCCCTTCTTCAAGTATTACCAGCGATTGCCCTTGGCTTTATTGCCTTTGCCGGTTTTTCTTTGTCGAAAAAAACGATTAAGCATAAATTTGACTGGGTTATTTTCTTTGTGACGTTTATCCTTGCTATCTTTTTGCTTCCCTTATCCATTTGGGTGGTTCCTGGATTGCTCCTTTTCGGTGGTGCGTTGAAAGTCTTCACCAATCCAAGCAAAATTCAACAAGTCACGGTAAAGATTCGTGCCCCTTGGATTTGGTTCGTCTTATTAGTGATATTTGCGATAGGCGGTCCCTTGCTTGCAACTGCATTCAGTCAACCATGGTTGATGTTGATGAACCGATTTTATCGCTATGGATATACCGTTATCGGTGGTGGTCAAATTGTGATTCCGTTAATGATTCAAGATTTAGTGAATACAAACTCCCTCATTTCTTTAGAAACCTTTTTATCAGGATATGCAATTGATCAAGCCATTCCTGGACCACTTTTTAGTTTTGCCGCGTTTGTCGGGGTGCAAGCCTCGCCAACCGCATCCTTATCTTGGCTTGTAGGATTAGGATCAGGGGTCAGTATTTTCTTACCAGGCATTTTCTTGGTGTACTTGATCGTGCCAATTTGGCAACAAGTTCGTCAATTTGATTGGGTTAAAATTTTCTTAAAAGGGATTGGGGTTTCGGTGAGTGCATTCATCGTCCTTACCGCGATCACTCAAACCATGCAGTTATCCGCTGATTGGATGACTTACGCATTACTGGGTTTAACCCTTGCTTTACTTGTCAGTAAAAAAGTGCCCGCTCCTTTGATTGTCTTGCTGCTCAGTGGCGTTGCTCTATTAATTTAAGACTGAAATTGAATCGTTAATCCGGCAATATCATGAATCGTTGGTTTTACCGTTCCATAGATGGTATAACCAATCAAACCAGTGGTATTTGGATTTTTGGTAGGAATCCCTTGCCCATTCCAAGTGTTGATCCCAAGATGATGATGGTAACCACCTGCGGATAAAAAAGCTGCAGAATCGCCGTAATATTGAATGAGTTCATAATTCAATGTGGATTGATAATGGGCGGTTGCTTTGGTTAAGTCACTCACATGGAGATGAAGGTGACCAATAATGGTGTCTTCCGTCATACCTTCAAAGGGCGTCGCAAGGGCAAGCACTTCTTGATACTTCATTCGTTCGGTGATCATCGCTAGTTGCTTGCCTTGAAATGGCCAAAGCATACGTGTTCGGTCCGCATAAATTTCAATCCCATTCCCTTCGGGATCTGCTAAATAGATTGCTTCAGAAACACCATGGTAGGAAAGGCCCTGGAGGGCATACCGATTTTTGATGAGATGATTCAAGATGCTGCCTAAAGCCGCTCTTGAAGGGACTAAATACGCGACATGATAGAGACCTTGGGTTGCGATTGTTTCCAATGGATATGGCTGATCGTGCTTCAACGTTAATAAAGGACGGCCTGTGCCTAGAATGGTATGGGATGCGTCTTGCTGGAAAACTTTCATGCCTAAGCCAAGATAAAAATCCGTCATTTTCTTTGGATCATGGACGTTTAAGGTGATGTGGTGAATAAACGGAAGAGGCGGTTGGTGATAATTAGCCATGACGAATCTTTTCAATCAAGGATAAATATTTTTTGGTTTTCTCATAAGGCATTTGTGCTTCGCGATAATCATAACCAAAGGCACCTTTCGAGATCATGATGTTCGGCGGCATTTGCACCCGTTTGAAGTAGGCACGATTCCATAATTTTAAAATCCATTCTAAATCGTCAATAAATGCTTGCGGTTGGTTCAATCCATAATAATTAATCAATGGTTGAATGGTCTTAGGTAGCTTACCTTCAGCATACATCGTTAAAATGCGTTCAGGAGCCAGCGATGGGAAACTGAGTAATTCGTGTATGAGCCAATCATGGTAGCCCCATTTCATCGGATCGATTTGATCATTTTTCAATTCTGCAGATGGAAGTAGTTTAAATTGAGGAACGTGATTCACAATGGTTGGAATCAAGTTTAGCGGAATAATTTCTTTCTTCGCGTGTTCATTAATCCATGTTGCTAAGGTACTTATTTGTAATTTGGTTAAGTCCCCTAATGGGGCGAGCGCACCAATGGTGTCACCGTAAAGGGTAGTATAACCAAGGGCAATTTCAATTTTGTTGCCATTGTTTAACACAACGCCACCTTTTTGTGCAGCGAGGTTCATCAACACACTGCCACGAACGCGAGCTTGGATATTTTCGATTGTAAGACTATCGGCATTGGGTTGAACAGCTTGAAACGCATCTACGATGGGTTGAATCGGAATTTCTTCAAAATGAATCCCAAGAGCGTTAGCGATAGAACGAGCATTTTGCTTGGTGATATCACGGTTGTATCGCGTCGGTAAAGAATAAGCATAGACACGATCTTTTCCGATTACTTCTGTTAATAGTGCAGTAGAAACCGCACTATCAATCCCACCAGAAAGACCGACAATCCACGGTACTTTTTTGGCAAAGAGCTGCTCATCAAAAAAGCCAATCGCTTTTTTTAACATCACATAAAGTTTTTGTGGATGGTTTGGTTGTAATCGTTGATCGTTGAGGTTGACGATTAATAATTCGGGTTCTGCTAGTTCGTTAGCCTGGATGGTTAATTTACCCTCGGCGTTATACACCATGGAACCACCTTCAAAGAGAACCACATTTTTTCCGTTATTATCCGCACCAACTTTATTGACAAAAATAAACGGAACTTTGGCGTGTTTTTCAATTTGTTCTTTACGTGATTTTTCTTTATCTAGGGTCCACGGAGAAGCGGAAATGTTAATGAGCAAATCAACCCCACGCTCCAAGTATTCTTCGGATGGAGAAAAACCATAGGCGGTGTCCCACATATCTTCACAGACTTCTAAACCAAAGCGAATGGTTTCACCTTTGTAATTCACTGCTAATGGATCAAGGAACGATTTTACTTTAAGATTGAGCTTTTCTTCAAATTCTCTTCCTGGTAAGAAATACCGTTGGTCATCAAATATCCGGTAATTGGGGAATAAGCGTTTAGGATAAACGCCAGGAAAGATGCCATTTTGTCGGGTTAAATACTGACCATTATAGGCAATCAATGCAGCGTTGAGTTTGGCTAAACGTGAGTCGTTATTGGTAATCGCAGGATTCGCTCCAAGCGTCCAAACATTGCCCCACACGATGATAATGTCTTGTGATAAGGCTTTGATTTGCTCATTAAAGGAAACGGCAAAATCGACCCATTCGTTATCAAGAAATTGATCACCGATTAAATAACCGGTCATGCAAAGTTCGGGGAAAACGATTAAATCCACGTGTTGCTTTTTGGCATCTAACACCATTTGTTTTAATGTGGAAAAATTGATTGATGGTTGTCCGGGGATAACCCGCATTTGCCCTAAAGCGATCTTGAGTTGTTTCATCCTTTATTATTTTATGCTATTTCAAGGTGAATCGGGAAAAACCTATCGATGAAAACGCTATCTTATGATCGGTTTTGCATCAATTGGATGAACTGTTGATGAAAATACGTTTGTTTGCTTAACTCTGGATGAAAAGATAGACCGATTTGGTTTTTGTATTGCACGGCGACGATTAAATCATCGACTTTTAATAACACCTTTACGTTTGGTTCAACCACTTTGACAATGGGTGCGCGAATGAACATTAAATCCAGTTTTTGTCCTTCGTGGGTGATTTGCCGATGAAAACTTCCCAGTTGTCTACCGTAGTAATTTCTGGTGACTTCAATCGGTAACGTTGCCATATGGTGATAGGTTTCATCCGTGATGGAAGTGGCAAGTAAGATCATCCCTGCACAGGTTCCCAGAGTTGGTAAACCGGCAAGAATTTTTGCTTTTAAAGGTTCAAACATCCCTAATTCTTTTAATAATCTACCTTGGGTTGTGCTTTCGCCCCCAGGCAGAATGATGCCATCCATGGGTTGGTCTAAATCTTTTAAATGGCGAATTTCAAAATGGTCGATTCCCATCGACGTTAATTTATGCCGGTGCTCAATAAATGCACCTTGAAGGGCGAGCACACCAATGCGCAAAAACTATTTTCCCCGTTCAGCCATTAAGACTTTAATTTGGTCTTCGTTTAATCCTACCATCGCTTCTCCTAAGTTACGGGAGACTTCAAGTAAGACTTTGGGGTCACGGAAATTGGTGACAGCTTTGACAATGGCTTCTGCGCGTTTTTTGGGATCACCCGATTTGAAAATGCCAGAACCAACAAAGACACCTTCCGCGCCTAATTGCATCATTAACGCCGCATCAGCAGGTGTGGCAACACCCCCAGCCGAGAATAACACCACGGGTAATTTACCTTTTTTGTGGACGTATTTAATCAGATCTAAAGAAACACCCCATTGTTTTTGTAGGGCAAATAAATCATCTTCATTGAGGGATTGGATACGGCGAATTTCACCCGTGATTGCGCGCATATGGCGAACAGCTTGAATGACATCCCCAGTTCCTGCTTCACCCTTGGAGCGAATCATCGATGCCCCTTCAGAGATTCTTCTTAACGCTTCACCGAGGTCTTTAGCACCACAGACAAAGGGAACTTTAAATTGGTGTTTGTTGATGTGATAAGTATCATCTGCCATGGTTAAGACTTCAGACTCATCAATGTAATCAATTTCTAAGGCTTCAAGAATTTGGGCTTCCACGACATGACCGATTCTCACTTTAGCCATGACGGGAATGGACACTGCTTTTTGAATCGCTTCAATCATACTGGGGTCACTCATTCTCGCAACACCACCCGCAGCGCGAATATCCGCAGGAATTCTTTCTAAAGCCATGACGGCCACCGCACCCGCGGCTTCGGCAATCTTGGCTTGTTCAACGGTTGAAACATCCATAATGACACCGCCCTTTAACATTTGGGCGAGATTTTTATTCAATTCATAACGTTCATTTTTCATCGTGATTCCCCTATTACGTTTAAATTTTACACTAAATAAGTGGCAAAGTAGGAGAAAATGCTATCAACAGAAAAAGGAAGAAAAACCCAACGATAGTCGTTGGGTTTTGTGTGTTTTCTTACAACAAATGGTGGTTAACTAGGTAAAAAGGTGCCAATGACACCCAAGATTGATTCATAAAGAAAGCGACCGATGGAAAAGGTTTCACTTGCCAGGGCAAGATCTTGGTTGATAAATGCGTTCACTTCTG
This sequence comes from Bacilli bacterium, assembly GCA_049433705.1. Taxonomy (GTDB): domain Bacteria; phylum Bacillota_I; class Bacilli_A; order RFN20; family CAG-826; genus UBA970. Next base: position 218 of record JBMTFA010000018.1, on the reverse strand, counting down.
GGACAACAAAACTCACAGGAACGGCAATTAAGAAGATAATACCCACGACTAAAGCCGCTCTTACCAACCCTAAGCCTGCTCCTAAGATTGCATCAAAAAATTTAAACAACTTCACATTTTCAGTGAGTTTAACCAGTTGGTTACCAAGAATGAGAATCAATATCCATCCAACCAAAAAGGTCAATACATAACTACCAATTAAAATGACAAAGTAACTT
>JBMTFA010000017.1:0-13007 GCA_049433705.1 Bacilli bacterium | reverse complement strand
TCACCCCTTGCCATAGATATCAATGGACGTTTAAAAACCTTTCCTGAATTGGTGAAACTCATTGAAGATGCAATTCAAGAAGAACCGCCTGTCTCGATTAAAGAAGGGGACATGATTAAACCAGGGTATGATGCGACTTTAGATCATTGGCTTGCTTTGGCAAAAGGTGGTAAGCAAGCTTTACTTTCCTTAGAAAGCAAAGAGCGCGAACGGACTGGCATCAAAAATTTAAAGGTTGGTTATCACCAAGTCTTTGGTTATTACTTAGAAGTGACTGCGGGACAGTTGAGTAGTGTTAAACCAGAATTTGGTTATGAACGGCGACAAACCTTAGCGAATGCCGAACGCTTTATTAATCCTGAATTAAAAGCTTTAGAAAGCCAATTACTCCAAGCAGAAGAAACCCAAAAACAATTAGAAGAAAAAATCTTTCTTACCATTATTGAAACCATTCGCCCTGCAACATCCGAGTTACAAACGCTGGCAGACACCCTTGCGGAACTTGATGTGTTATTAGGGTTTGCTCAGGTGAGTAGTCACTACCAATACGTGATGCCGACCTTCCATGATCAACCCGTCATTCATATCGTTGGCAGTCGTCACCCGGTGATTGAAAAAGTGATGAAACAAAATACCTTTGTTGCTAATGATTTACATATGGATGAAACCACCAATACTTTACTGATTACCGGACCGAATATGGGTGGGAAATCTACATACATGAGGCAAATTGCTTTGCTGATGATCATGGCGCAAATCGGTTGTTATGTGCCTGCAAAGTCCGCTGATTTAATGTGGGTCGATGCAATTTACACACGTATTGGTGCCAGTGACGATCTCCTCGGTGGCCAATCTACCTTTATGATGGAAATGAGTCAAACGGAATTTGCTTTATCTCATGCGACGAATCGTTCGTTGTTAATCTTTGATGAAATTGGGCGTGGCACTGCGACCTTTGATGGGATGGCATTAGCGCAAGCAATCATGGAATACACCACGCATACCCTACAAGCTAAAACATTATTTTCAACGCATTACCATGAACTTACTCAGTTAGCATCCGCCATGCCAACCTTAAAAAATATTCATGTGGCCGTGCATGAGGAAAATGATACGGTGACCTTCTTATATCAAGTCAAACCTGGATCGATGAGTCAATCCTTTGGGATTCATGTTGCCCAATTAGCAAATTTACCTTCGCCTTTAATCGCGAGGGCAAAAGCGATTTTAAGCACTTTAGAAAAACAACCAATTCAACATGCTAAACCAACACCAATCATCGATCATCCACTAGTAACCGCACTCAAAGCCATCGATCCTTTAAAATTATCACCTCTAGAGGCTTTACAAGTGTTACTTGATTTAAAAAAGAAACAAGGTTAACCGATGGGAAAAATTGTTTTATTAACGAGTCAATTAAGTAACATGATCGCCGCAGGTGAAGTGGTGGAACGGCCTGGGAGTGTCATCAAAGAACTTGTTGAAAATGCAATTGACGCCAAGGCGACACGTATCGATATCTTAGTGGAAGATGCAGGCAGAACTTATATGGAAGTTCGCGACAATGGTGAGGGCATGGACCGCGATGATCTTAGCCAAGCGATTCTTCGTCACGCCACCAGTAAAATCAAAGACGAATATGATTTGTTTCGCATCAAGACTTTAGGCTTTCGTGGGGAAGCGTTACCTTCCATCGCCAGTGTTTCACAATTAACGATTGAAACGGCAACTGGTCATGGACCTGGTTATCGATTGACGGCCAAGGAAGGGCATGTGCAATTGGTTCCAGCGAAGAGTCGACAAGGGACCAGTGTGAAAGTTGAAGACCTTTTTTATAACACCCCAGCGCGGTTAAAGTTTTTAAAAAACGATTACATTGAAACGAGTCACATCATCGATGTGGTCACCCGAATTGCCCTTGGTCATCCGACGATTGCTTTTCACTTAGTCATCGATCGTTGCGATGTCTTTACTACAGATGGTCGTGGTGAGATGCTTTCGGTCATTACGCAAATTTTTGGTTTACAAACTGCCCAATCCATCTTACCTTTTTCCTTTCAATCCTTTGATGTCAAGATTGAAGGATTTCTTGGGTTACCTAGTTTAGCAAAGAGTCATCGTTATGCGATGTATACCTTAGTCAACGGGCGAGCGGTCACCCTACCTAAAATCAATCAGGCTATTTTGGAAGCATATCGTCCTTATTTACCACCCGTGCGATTCCCTTGGTTATGTTTGCATTTGCATGTCGATCCTAGTTTAGTCGATGTCAATGTGCATCCCACCAAAAAAGAAGTGAGACTCTCGAAAGAAGAACCACTGAAGCAAGCGTTAATTCCTGCGATTCGCATGGCATTATCTCAAACCAATCTCGCGCCTTCAGGTTCAGATTCTAATAATTATCAACCTTCAAACCCCTCACCTTCACCCATGCTCAAAGAAGCAGACCTTCAAGGTGATGCTCAAAGTGATTTTATTCCCTTAACCTTTGAAACCAAGCAACAACCGAAAGCGTTAACCGTCGTCGCTCAACTGCATTTAACGTATCTCGTTTGCAAAGATGAGCAAGGAAGTATTTATTTAATTGATCAACATGCAGCGGATGAACGGGTACGGTATGAACAACAACTTGCGATGCTTGCAGATAAAAAATTTGCCGTCGCACCTTTAGTCCCTGTGATGGTGGATATCAAACCAAGCGATGCAAAATTACTCACTGAAGAACGCTTAAACATTCTCGCGGATGTTGGCATTGAATTAGTTAAGTTTGGTGGGAATGCTTACAAAGTCAACAGTGTTCCGAGTTGGGCATTATCACAAGCGCAGTATTATGTTGAAGATTTATTAAATCAACTATTTGAAGAACCACAAGTTCAACCGGATAAATTACGCCTTTATGCGTTGGCGTCAAAAGCTTGTAAAACAAGTATTAAAGCCCAAGATACCTTAACCCTTGAAGCGATGCAGTCCTTGGTTGATCGCTTGTTTCAATGTGAATATCCCTATACTTGTCCGCATGGAAGACCAACGATGATTCAATTTAGTAAGCGGCAATTAGAAGCGATGTTTAATCGCTCTGGTTTTTAACATGATTTATGTAATCGGTGGACCTACCGGTACAGGTAAAACCCAACTCGCGGTGGCGCTTGCAAAACGTTGGCAAGCTCCGCTCATCAATGCGGATGTTTATCAAATGTATCAAGGCATGGATATCGGCACTAATAAGGACCTGGCATTGATGACTCCATTACAGCCATATTTTTATAATCATCTATCGTTGGATGAACCGATGACTGTCGCCCGATATCAACAAGACTTTCGCCAATTAATTGAAAAAATAACCCCAATGCACGAGCGAATTCTTGTCGTTGGTGGGACTGGTTTATATATCAAAGCGAGTTTATATGATTTTCATTTTGCGAAGCATGAAGAACCCATCGATTTATCCAAATTTAACAATTGGGATGATGATCGACTTTACCAACATTTAATAACCTTAGATGCAGATGCCGCACAAAAGATTCATCCCCATAATCGAAGAAGAGTGTTAAGAGCGATTGCGATATTTTTACAAACGGGTCAAACCAAAACCCAACAAGAAGTGACCCCAGTTCGGAGACTACTTTATCCTGCAACATTTATTGGCATGCTGCCAGAACGAAAGAATTTATATGCTTCCCTTGATACAAGAGTTGATCAGATGATGGCGAGTGGCTTAGTCGATGAAGTGAAAGCTTTAATTCACTGCTTTGGTAAAACCTCGATTGCCCTGCAAGCGATTGGTTATAAAGAAATCATTAACCATTTAGATGGGAAAATGAGTTTAGATGTTGCTATCGCTTCCATTAAGTTAGCAACACGGCGATATGCCAAAAGACAACTTACCTATTTTCGTCATCAATTTCCCACCCAATGGTATGCAACTTGGCAACAAGCCTACGAGGCCCTTAAACAATGAATTTAATTTATCAAGTTGGAACCATTGTCGAAATGAAAAAACCTCATCCATGTGCAACAAGGTCAACCTTATTTACGGTTGTGAAAATTGGTGCCGATATCAAAATAAAATGCAATGGTTGTGGTAATGTCATCATGCTGACCCGCGATCATTTTAATCATCGCCTTAAACAAATTCTTAACCCTAAAACTTAAAATAATTCGCTATTGATAAAGGTGATCACCCTTCACCAAATTTCCTTACATTTTTCAGCTGGCCATTAAGAAAAGAAAACTGCGCTTGTCAATCGCGGGATTCGGCAATATTTTTACTTACCCTATCAATACCAATTTCCTCTCACCACTTTCATCGCCTTTGGCTTCAGCGTCGGAAGCTTTTACCTTGTCCTTTTAGCAATCCAAAGCATCACCTTGAAAAAGCATTATGAAAAAAATCTAACATAATACTTTCTTTTTAAAATAGTTATGTTATCATCATTGCGTAGCAGCAAAATGTTAGCTCCTACTAATACTAAGTGAAAGGTTTAGGTTTTCGATGAAAGGCTCAGTCAAGATGTTCAACAAAGAAAAAGGCTACGGCTTCATCCGCACTGAAGACGGTAAAGATGTCTTTTTCCACCACTCTTCAATCCTTATGGACGGTTACAAAACCGCCGAAGCGGGCGAACCAGTTGAATTCGAAGTTGAAGATTCCGATCGTGGTCCACGCGCCAAAAATATTAAAAAGTTACCTCGGTAATTTTTGATAAATTAGTGCTAAGACAAAAGTCGCCTACGGGCGACTTTTTTATTTCATTTATTTAACATATAATAGACAAGGTTATTATGGGATTAAAAGCAGGCATCGTTGGTCTCCCCAACGTAGGTAAATCAACTTTATTTAATGCGATTACGAATGCTTCCGTAGAAGCAGCGAATTATCCTTTTGCCACGATTAATCCTAATACCGGTGTCGTCGCAGTTGCCGATGAACGCTTAGATTTTTTATCCCGCTTATTTAAACCAAAAAAAACGATTGCTGCCACGGTTGAATTTGTTGATATTGCCGGACTTGTTAAAGGGGCGGCAAAAGGCGAAGGTTTAGGAAACCAATTCCTTGCGGCCATTCGTGAAGCGGATGCGATTGTCCAAGTAGTCCGTTGTTTTGATAATCCTGAAATTATTCACGTGGAAAATACGGTTAACCCTGAACGGGACATGGATATTATCAATCTTGAATTAATTCTTGCTGATTTAGATACGATTCAACGCCGCCTTGATAAAGTAAATTCAAAGGCAAGAGGAAATGATAAACAAGCGATTGCGGAGTTAGCGATGATTCAGGTTTTAAGACCCCAATTGATGAATGGTATTCCCGCTCGCCTTGCAAATTTAACCCCAGAACAAAGACAATTAATCGATAAGGAATATCATTTATTGACGAACAAACCCTTACTGTACGTGGCTAATATTGCCGAAGATGGGTATGGTAGCCTTGCAAATAATGGCTATTATCAACAAGTGTTAAAGCGCGCAGAAAAAGAAGGGGCCCAAGTGGTGCCTATTTCTTGTGAAATCGAATCACAAATTTCGAAACTCGCCGAGGCAGATAAAGCGGAATTCCTCAAGACATTAGGGATTCCAGAACCAGGCTTAAATCCGTTAGTTCGCGCCACCTATCGATTATTAAAACTCGCCACGTATTTTACCGTGGGTGAAGATGAATGCCGCGCGTGGACGTTTCACCAGGGCATGACCGCTCCACAAGCTGCTGGGGTGATTCACACCGACTTTGAAAAAGGTTTTATTAAAGCAGAAGTGTATCATTATGATGATATCGTTCAATTTCAATCTGAATCGGCGGTGAAAGATGCCGGTAAATTACGAATGGAAGGAAAGGACTATCTGGTCAAAGATGGCGACATCATCTTTTTCCGGTTTAATGTATAACCATGCTTGATCCAAAACATATTCGTGTTCGTTACGCCCCTTCGCCCACTGGTTTTTTACATATCGGTGGTGCTCGCAGTGCCTTATTTAATTTTTTATTTGCTAAAAAACATAATGGTCAATTTATCATTCGGATTGAAGATACTGATATTGAACGGAATGTCGCAGGTGGCGAAGTCAGTCAAATTGCGGATTTAACATGGTTGGGTATCATTCCCGATGAATCCCCACTGGAACCGAATCCTAAGTATGCCCCCTATCGGCAAATGGAACGGTTAGCTATGTACCAACAGTATGCCGAACAATTGGTACAACAAGGTCATGCCTATCCTTGCTACTGCTCTGAAGAAGAATTAGAACGCTCTCGAGAAGAACAATTAGCACGTGGCATTGTTGCTCCCCAATACAATCGGCGCTGTTTGCATTTAACCCCTGAAGAAAAAGCTGCCTTAGAAGCAGCGGGTCGAAAACCCGTCATTCGCATCAAATTAGAAGATCACCTTACGATTCAATTTGATGACATGGTTCGGGGACCGGTGAGCTTTAATAATGATGACATTGGTGATTGGGTTTTAATTAAATCTAATGGAATTCCAACGTATAACTTTGCGGTGGTGATTGATGATTATTCCATGGATATTACGCATGTTTTTCGCGGAGAAGAACATTTATCGAACACGCCAAAACAAATTCAAGTGTATCGGTATTTGAATTTTCCGATACCGCAATTTGGGCACATGACCATTATCGTTAACGATCAAGGAAAAAAATTATCCAAACGCGATGCATCGATTGTCCAATTCATGTCGCAATATCGTAACCTTGGTTACTTACCAGAAGCGATCTTTAACTTCATTCTTTTATTAGGATGGTCACCAGAAGGAACCCAAGAAATCTTTTCCAAGGACCAAGCGATTGCCGCCTTTGATGCATCCCGCTTATCTGCATCCCCATCCATGTTTGATCCTCAAAAAATGAATTGGTTGAATAATTATTACCTGAAACAATTATCCGATGACATGTATTGGCAATTCATTCGTCCATTTATGCACCAAGCGCCCAATCCCGACCAGTTAAGTGAAGAAAAATTACAAGGGTTAGCGAAATTGTTTAAAGAGCAAATTCCTTTTGGTCAAGCTATCATTCCCTTAGTACAACCCATCTTACAACCGGTCTTCAATTTTGATGCTGAAACCAATGCTTTAGTCACCTCTGAGGAAGGACAAAAAGTGTTAGCGTTATTTGCCGAAAAGCTTTCCGCACTTTCTACCTTAGAAGGGCCTGCGATTAAAGAAATCTTTAAAGCGATTCAACAAGAAACTGGTCTAAAAGGAAAACCGCTTTTCATGCCAGTAAGATTGAAATTAACTGGGCAATTACATGGTGCTGAATTAGCGAATATCATTCCGATTCTGGGTAAGGACTTAACAATCAAAAGGTTGAAAGCATGATGGACATTGAACAGCATTTAAAAAAACTCCTTGTCGATGCTTTAGCTAACCTTGGGCTTAAGGTTAGCCTTGCTGATCTTGTAATTGAAAAAAGCAAAGATGCCCGCTTTGGTGACTATGCGAGTAACGTTTGTTTAAAGTTCAGTAAACAACTTAACTTAAAACCACTTGATTTAGCTAAGCAATTAACCAGCATCTTAAAGGATGAACACGTTGAAAAGATCGACGTTGCTGGACCAGGCTTTTTAAATTTCTTTATGAAAAGTGAAGCCTTAACCGGGATCATCGATACGATCTTAACCCAACAAGGCGCTTACGGAAAGAGTCAAATTGGTAATGGAAAAAAGATTAATTTAGAATTTGTCTCGGCTAATCCGACTGGCCCGATGCATGTTGCCCATGCGCGAGCGGCAGCATTGGGTGATGTGATTGCCACCCTTTTAACCTCTGTGGGTTATCAAGTTACCCGCGAATTTTATGTCAATGATGCCGGTGGGCAAATTCGGAATTTAGCCCAATCGATTTATTTACGCTATCGCGAATTATTAGGTGAGCAAGTAACCTTACCTGAAGATGGTTATTTTGGTAAAGATATTATTGAAATTGCCAAAGAAGTTCGTCAACAATTTGGGGACAACCTTACCTCATTTGATGAAGCTTTTTTTAAAAAAATTGGTGTCGAAAAACAACTGGCCAGAATCAAAGCAGATTTAAATTTGATTGGCGTTAGTTTTGATGTGTTCCGTTCGGAACAAGCAGTGAGAGATGAAGGATTAATTGCCCAAACGATGGAGGCCTTAAAGCCTTATCTTTATGTCCAAGAAGGCGCTACGTATCTTCGCACAACGGATTTCGGCGATGATAAAGATCGGGTCATCATCAAATCCGATGGGCAAATGACTTATTTTTTACCAGACATTGCCTACCACCAAGATAAATTGAAACGCAATCACGACAAATTGATTGATATCCTTGGCCCTGATCATCATGGCTATATCGCCAGAATGAAAGCCGCGCTTGCGATATTAGGCTATCCGATTGATACTTTAGAAATCTTAGTGATGCAACTTGTCACGCTCACCGATGCGGGTGTTGAAGTGAAAATGAGCAAACGCACAGGTAAAGGCATTACCTTAAGAGATTTAGTTGAAGAAGTCGGTCAAGATGCGGCCCGCTATTTTATTGCCGCTCGCTCGTTTCATAATCCCTTAGAGTTTGATTTAGGATTAGCAAAAACCAAATCGAATCTTAATCCGCTTTATTATGCCCAATATGCCCATGCTCGCCTTAGTTCCCTACTTGCAACCGGACAAGACCTCGGTCTAGATCCTTCTGGTCAAGGGTTAGAAACCGTTGAAGAATTAACTTTATTAAAGCATTTACGAAGTTTCCCTCAAGTCCTTATCCAAGCAGCGGCGATAAGGGAACCAAGTATGGTCGCAAATTATCTACAACAACTTGCAAGTTATACCCATAGTTTCTATACTAATAGGCGGGTCATTGACCGTGACCAACCACAACTGTCACGCGCTAGACTTGCGCTTGTCAAAGCCAGCGCTCAAGTCATTCGTAATAGTCTAGCGATCTTCGGTATCGAAGCGCTAACGCACATGTAACAAAGGAGTTAATCATGGCAAAATCAATGTTAGAACTCGCCCACGAATTTATCCTCGCGAAAAAGAAATCCGTCACCTTTAAAGAAATTTGGGCCTATGTCCAAAAACAAACCGATGAAAAAGACAATTTACAACTAGGTCGGTTTTATAAATTATTAACACTCGACGGTCGTTTTGTTGCTTTAGGTAGCAACAAATGGGATTTAAAGAGTAAGTACACATTTAAAGAACTCTATGATGATGCTCGTGGGGTGTTCCGTGATGTCGAAGCCCCTGAAGAAGCAGGCGAAGAAGCGGATGAAGATCCCTTTGAAGAAGATAGCAATGAAGAAGAAGGCGAAGAAGAGGACAAACCTAAAAAGCGTAAAACGGATGATGAAGAATAATCCGAGATACGAAGAAAAAGAAAGAAGGAAACAAACATGCCACTCGTCAGTATGAAAGAAATGTTGATCAAGGCTTATCAAGAAAAGTACGCGGTTGCCCAATTTAATATTAATAACCTCGAGTGGACGTTAGCGATTTTGGATGAATGCCAAGCATTAAAAGCACCGGTCATCTTAGGTGTTTCTAGTGGTGCGGCGAAATACATGGGTGGCTTTAATACCGTCATGGGCATGATTCATGGTTTGATTAAAGACAAGAAATATACCATCCCCATCGCGGTTCACCTTGACCATGGTGAATCGGTTGAAATTTGCAAACAAGCAATTGACGCTGGTTTTACCTCTGTGATGATTGATGCTTCGCATTACCCCTTAGAAGAAAACATTAAAATGACCAAACAAGTGGTGGACTATGCCCATAGTAAAACCCCTTTAGTTTCCGTTGAAGCAGAATTAGGTCGCGTCGGTGGTCAAGAAGACCATGTCGTTGCCGAAACCTTCTATGCAATTCCTTCAGAATGTGTTCGCTTAGTAAAAGAAACTGGCATTGATTGCCTTGCACCTGCCTTAGGTTCCGTGCATGGTCCTTATGAAGGTGAACCCAAATTAGGCTTTAAAGAGATGGCAGAAATTCACGAACTAACCAAAATGCCATTAGTCTTGCATGGGGGTTCGGGAATTCCTGATTTCCAATTAAGAATGGCGATTGATCGCGGCACTGCGAAAATTAACGTCAACACTGAAAACCAAATCGAATGGACAAAGATTGTCCGTGAAGTCTTAGCCAAAGATGCAAAAGTATATGACCCACGGAAGATTATTGGTCCGGGTAAAGAAGGCATTCGCAAAGTCGTCAAAGCCAAATACGAAGTGTTTGGTTGTATCGGCAAAGCCGCTTAATCCAAATCGATCCATCAACCCATCAAGAATTTGATGGGTTTTTTGTTTGTCGGAATCAACAGATAGGATAAAATAGAAATATATGTTAAAAACATATCTCGAACACGCTTATCAAGCGGCGTTAAAAGCGAGTGGAGAAATTTTAGCCATCTATCAAACTAATTTTACTTTTGAAAATAAAGAAGACGCGTCACCTGTGACGATCGCCGATCAAAAAGCGGATACGGTCATTCGCCAATATTTAAAACCACTTTATCCTGATTTTGGGTTTTTAACGGAAGAATCAAGTGATGATTTTTCTCGGTTAAGTAAAGCGTACGTTTGGTTAGTGGATCCGATTGATGGCACCAAGGATTTTATTGCCAAGAATGATGAATTCACCATCAACATTGCCCTTGTACACCGCCAACAAGTGGTTGTTGGATTGATTCATATTCCTGCGAAAAAACAAACCTACTATGCATTAAAAGGTGAAGGGGCTTTTTTCCGCGAACAAGGCATTGATACAAGGATTTACGTCAATGATAAAATCACCAATTTAACGGTGCTCACTTCCCGTTTTCATCAACAACCCAATGAAGTAGAAGTGATCCAACGCTATCAGCAACTTGGAAAAATTACCAAAGTTGAAACATATGGGAGTGCCTTAAAAGCTTGTCGCATTGCTCATGGGTTTGCAGAATTATCTTATCGCTTGTCACCGGGAACGAAAGAATGGGACACAGCTGCCAGTGATCTACTCGTAACCGAAGCGGGTGGTTTTTTTCTTAAACCGAACCAAGAAAAATATTGGTATAATCGTCAAGATGTCAGAAACCTTGAAGGGTATCTGATTCTGAATAATTTAAAAAACTTTTATTTATGAAAACTTTAAAACCTTGGGTGGTATTCTCCACTTTGCTGTTGACTGCCTGTACGACATTTCCTAGTCTTTCATTTTCCTCAGATTCTTCCAGTGTGCTGACGTCGTCAAGCGCATCCTCGTTCAGTTCTCTTTCCTCGAGTGCGAGTGCGAGTACAAGTTCGCAATCTCCGATGGTTACGCTGGATTTTTATAACCTTAATGATTTTCATGGGGCGCTTGAGTATAACCCTAATAATCGGGAAATTGGTATTAACCGCTTAGCGGATTACTTCAAGTCACGACAACTTGAAAACCCCAATTCGATTCTGCTTTCAAGTGGGGATATGTGGCAAGGCAGTGCGGATAGTAATATTACGCGCGGTCGCCTCGTGGTCGATGCGATGAATCATTTAGGGTTTGCGGCGATGGCGATTGGTAATCATGAATTTGATTGGATGGATACAGTCATCATTCAAAACCAACAACGATCTGACTTTCCTTTGTTAGGCATCAACATCATGGATAAACGTACTAACCAAAGAGCGACCTTTGCGGATGCATCCGTGATGATTGAACGACAAGGCATTGATATTGGGATTATTGGCACGATTGGTGCCGGCTTAGAAAGCACGATTTTAACGAGTGCCGTCATCAATTATGATTTTATTCCTTATACCAATTTAGTTCGTGATGAAAGTGTTCGTCTACGTTCGCTTGGTGCCGATCTGATTATTTTACTCAACCATGATGGGTCCGTTGAATCAGGCGTCATGCCTTATGTGGATGCTGTCTTTAATGGTCATACCCATCGTCGAGAAGTAAATTATCTAGATGGTAAACCTGTCTACCAAGGCCAAGCCTATGGCCAAGCGATTAGCCATGTCAGATTTCAGGTTAATCCGGTGACGTTGGCGGTGGAATTTATCCAATCGCAATCAGGGGTTTATACTTACGATTATTTACAATCGATCAATCAATTCCCCAATGAGGATGCCCAGATGAAAGCCATCTATGATGCTTATCTTGAAGCAGAAATTAATGACGTGAAAAATGAAGTAATTGGCACTGCTGATGGTGCGTTTTCTCGCGCGCAATTAGGTAAGCTAGCCGTCGAAGAAATGCTAAATTTTGGCCAATTGGTTCGTCAAGGTGTCGTCGCAAGTTTCCACAATACGGGTGGTGTGCGTGCATCCATCGATAATGGTCCAGTCACCTATGGTGAACTTTATAAAGCGTTCCCTTTTGATAATGAATTGATGATTGTAGAAGTGACAGGTACTCAACTTCTTGCTTGGTTAGCAAAAAGTCTTTATGTAGCAACCGTTGCTAACTTAACTCCGATTGTGGAAAGCCAAACCTATCGGATTATTTCGATTAATTATTTAACCGAACAGCACTTGAATTCCAGTGACTATCCTCATAATCTGGCAACGGCAATCAACACCTATCAATATATTCGTGAGCAATTAAAAACCCGGTGGTTAGATCAAGGTACCATCCGGGCGAGTGATTATAATTAGTGCGCTTATTTAATCGTTAATTCTTGTGGTAAGGTTTGCGGTTTTTCGCTTGCTAACTTTACCGCGAGGATTCCAGGAACTTCTTCCATGAGAATGACTTCTAATCCACCGGATAAGGTCGAGTCAATCAAACCACAAGAAGAGCAAGCGCCTTCCATGCGTAAGTAAACGATCCCATCGATAAAGGAATCAAATTCAACATTGCCACCATCACGAATAATGAAGGGGCGAACTTTATCTAAGGCTTCTTCGATTTGTTGTTCAATGGTCATGGCAATATCATAACGAGAAATTGAAATTATCGCAATAAAAATGACACATCAAGGCATAAAAAAACCATCGTATGAAACGATGGTATGGTGCCCGGGGACGGACTTGAACCGTCATGGTGTCGCCACCGCAGG
>JBMTFA010000016.1:0-14065 GCA_049433705.1 Bacilli bacterium | reverse complement strand
ATTGCAAAACCTGCCGTCAGTAAGATTGAGGAGGTGCTTCAATAATGGCACGAACCAAAAAAGTTGCGGAAGCAACGGAAACCAAAGCAGTGGAAACCGCTGAAGTGGTTGCAGAAAAACCTGCAAAGAAAACTGCGAAAGCAAAAAAAGTATCCGCTGAACCTGTTGTAGAAAAAGCCAAAAAAGCACCTGCTGTCAAAACCGAAAAAGTGAAAGCTGCGCCGGTCACCGGTGGTAAAACTGCTTTATCGAGCTTTGCTGCGATTCTTCGCCCTCTCATTACTGAAAAGTCCATGAAGGGTATTGAAAAGCAACAAAAAGTGACGGTTGAAGTTGCCCCAAATGCAAACAAGACGCAAGTTAAGTTAGCCTTTGAAGCCACTTATAAAGTTAAAGTAAAGAAAGTGAACATTGTCAATGTTCGTTCAAAATTCACTCGCCGTGGCCAATATCCCGGCATGATCTCTGGATTTAAAAAAGCGATTGTCACGCTCGTCAGCGGTCAAGGCTTAGATTTATTTAAGGAATAAGGAGGTTTATTCACATGGCAATTCGTTCCTATCGTCCTTATACACCTTCCCGTCGTGCGATGACGAACACGACTTATGAAGAAATTACCTCGCGTACCCCAGTGAAAAGTCTTTTAACCAAAAAGATGAATACGGGTGGTCGCAACAACCAAGGGGTCATTACGACCCGTCATATTGGTGGTGGTAATAAACGCCGTTATCGTTTAATCGATTTCCGCCGGAATAAAGATGGTGTTATCGGTACCATCGCAACGGTTGAATATGATCCATTTAGAAATGCTTATATTTCTTTGGTCAATTATGCAGATGGTGAAAAGCGCTACATCATTGCCCCAAAAGATTTACCTGTCGGTAGCAAAATTGTTTCTGGTGAACAAGTGGATATCAAAACTGGAAATGCGATGCCATTAGCCAACATTCCTGAAGGTACGTTTATTCATAACGTTGAACTTTATCCAGGTCGCGGTGGCCAAATGGCCCGCGCTGCGGGTAGTTCAGTTCAATTATTAGGTAAAGAAGGTAAATACGTCACCTTACGTTTAACCAGTGGTGAAGTTCGCAAAGTCTTAGGCACTTGCCGGGCGACCATCGGTGTTGTTGGTAACGAAGAATATAACTTAATCAATTTTGGTAAAGCTGGCAAATCTCGCTGGCTCAATATCCGACCAGCGGTTGCGGGTTCACGCATGAACCCAACCGATCACCCTCACGGTGGTGGTTCGGGGAAAACACCCATTGGTCGCGATGCGCCACGGACCCCATGGGGTAAACGCTCACAAGGCGTGAAGACTCGGAAGTTGAAAAAAGCATCTTCCAAACTGATCATCCGTCGCATTAACGATAAATAAAGGGAGGCAACATCATGTCACGAAGCATTAAAAAAGGACCATTCTACGATGAATTCTTGATGAAACGCGTGAGCAAATTAAATCAAGCGAAGAAAAAAGAAATCATCAAAACTTGGTCACGTCGTTCCACGATTATGCCTGAATTTATTGAACACACCTTTGCAGTGTATAACGGTAAAGAACATATCACGGTGTATATCACTGAAGATATGGTCGGTCATAAATTAGGTGAATTTGCTCCGACTCGTGTCTTCAAAGGACACACCGGGCATACTGCTGAAGATAAAGCTGCCTCCACCGGTGGTGCCGCACCTGCGGCTGCTGCTGCGCCTGAAGCAGCGAAACCTGCTGCCGCACCTGCCGCTGCGCCCGCTGCTAAACCTGCGGCTGCTGCTCCTGCAGCAAAGCCGGCTGGTAAATAGGAGGTTATGATGAAACAAGATTTTGCAAAAGCAATTGCGTATAACGTCAAGGTCACCCCACGGAAAGCGAAACTCGTGGTCGATCTTGTTCGTGGTAAATCGGTCAATGAAGCATTGGCCCTTTTATCGAACGTGAATCGTAAAGCCTCCAGTGATGTGATTAAAATCATTAAGTCTGCTGCTGCCAACGCGGTGAAAAATCACCAAATGACCGAAGCAAATTTAATCGTTGCAGAAATAGCTGCTAACGAAGGCAAGCGTGATAAGCGCTTCATGCCACGGGCAAAAGGTTCTGCCTCCAGCATTATCAAACGCAAGACCAATTTATTCTGCGTCGTCAAAGAAAGAGCAGGTAACTAACATATGGGTCACAAAATTAATCCAGTCGGTTTCCGGGTTGGTGTGGGTCGTGGTTGGAATGCTCGTTGGTACGCGAATAAAAAAGATTTCTCTACTTATCTTTTAGAAGATATTGCGATTCGTCGTTATTTAGATAAAGAGTTAAAAGAAGCACTTTTATCCCATATCGACATCGAAAGACAAAAAACGGACAAAGGCACGAATGTCAATGTCATTTGCCATGTGGCCCGTCCTGGGGTTGTCATCGGTCAAGATGGCGCCAATGTCAACCGCTTAACGAAGTACTTACAAAAACTTGTTAAAACAGGTAACTTTAAACTCGACGTCGTCGAAGTCAAAGCGCCAGATCTTGATGCCCGCTTAGTCGCGCTCAGCATCGCTAAAGAACTTGAACAACGGGCTTCGTTTAGAACCGCACAAAAGAAAGCCATTCAACGCGTGAAAAAAGCTGGTGCAAAAGGTGTAAAGACCATGGTCACGGGTCGTTTAGGTGGAGCAGAAATCGCTCGTGGTGAAGGTTATCACGAAGGGATCATCCCACTTCATACCTTACGTTCTGATATCGATTTTGCTAAAGTCGAAGCGCATACCACCTACGGCCGCTTAGGCGTCAAAGTGTGGATTTGCCGCGGCGATTATGACAATACCGCAAAAACCACCGGTCAAGAAAAAGAATTGATCGATGAACCAGAAGCAGTCAATCCTGCAGAAGGAGAATAAACGATGTTACAACCAAAACGTGTTAAATATCGTCGGCCTCACTCCTTGCGATGGGAAGGATTATCCAAAGCGGGTAATACCGTCGCTTTCGGTGATTATGGCTTACAAGCAACCGAAGGGGAATATGTCTCCGATCGGCAAATCGAAGCGGCGCGTGTCGTGCTCAACAACTTCACAAAGCGTTCCGGTAAGATCTGGATTCGCATTTTCCCACACATGGCGAAAACCAAAAAGCCAGCGGAAGTCCGAATGGGTTCCGGTAAAGGTTCTCCAGAATTCTGGGTTGCCGTTGTGAAGAAGAATCGGGTCTTGTTTGAAATTGCTGGTGTGCCTGCTAAAGATGCCCAAGAAGCTTTACGCTTAGCGGGATACAAGTTGCCAGTCAAAACCAAAGTCATCAAAAGAGAAGGGGGTAAATAATTGTGTTAAAACTCAAAGATATTCGCGACATGAAGACCGATGAACTTAATGCAAAGATTTATTCTTTAAAGGAAGAACTCTTCAACTTACGTCGTCAACAAGCGGTTGGCCAACTTAAAAATGGCAAAAACTTAACGAGCATTCGCAAGGACATCGCCCGAATTTATACGGTGATTCGCGAACGCGAATTAGGGCTTAAGTAAGGAGGCAACCTATCATGGAACAACGTGGTAATCGCCGACAATTTACCGGGACTGTGGTCACCAACAAGAATGACAAAACCATCGCGGTTTTAGTCGTCAACAAAAAACCTCACCCCAAATATAAAAAACTCGTCACCATCTCGAAGAAATTCTTTGCTCATGATGAAAAGAATGAAGCAAAAATTGGTGATATCGTCACGATCGTGGAAACCCGTCCATTATCCAGAACTAAGCGTTTCCGTTTGGTCTCCATTGATAAACGTGGCTTCCAAAAAGTGGAATTAAAGGAGGATACAACCAATGGTGCAGAAGGAAACTAATTTAGTGGTCGCGGATAACTCCGGCGCTAAATCGGTGAGAATTTTCCAATTATTTGGTGGTTCCTTCCGGCGTTATTCCCGGATTGGCGACATCGTCATGTGCTCCGTTAAGGACGCCATCGTCGATGGTCGTGTCAAAAAAGGTGACATTGTCAAAGGTGTCATCGTCCGGACCAAGAAAGCGATTCATCGTGCGGATGGTTCATCCATTTCCTTTGATGATAATGCCATTGTCTTAATTAATGATGACGGCACACCCAAAGGCACGCGTGTGTTTGGTCCTGTTGCTCGTGAATTACGTGACTTAGGTGAAGGATTTATGAAAATTATTTCCTTGGCACCGGAAGTTTTATAAGGAGTGATGTTATGGCAACCCAATTAAAAAAAGGTGATAAGGTCATCATCATCGCTGGCCAAGACAAAGGGAAGACTGGTGCGATTCAAAAAATCGACCGCGTCAACCAACGCGTCGTGGTCGAAGGTGTTAATGTTCGCAAGAAACACCAAAAACCAAAACAAAATAATCCGGAAGGCAGCATCATCGATATTTATGCGCCGATCCACTTATCGAATGTCGCCTTAATTGATCCTAAATCGAAAAAGGCAACCCGGTTTAAAGTCAGTGTGGTTAAAGATAAAAAAGTTCGTCTCGCGGTTAAATCCGGCGCGACGATTGAATAAGGAGGGTGAAGCACATGGCAGAAGAAAAGAAAGTTAAATCCGCCACGGAAACCCCAAAAGCGGCACCAGAAAAAAAGGTGCGTAAACCCAAGGCTGAAGCGCCAGCAACTGAAGCGGCGCCTGCAGTCAAGGAAGTCAAACCAGCAGCCAAAGCGGAAGTGAAAGCTGAAGCAAAAGCTGAACCTAAAACTGAACCAGCAAAGAAAAAAGCGCCAACAGCGTCGGTGAAATTAACCTCACGTTTACAAGTTAAATATAACCAAGAAATTCGCCCGGCACTTTTTAAATCTTTAAAGTTAAAGTCAGTCATGCAAGTCCCTAAGGTGGAAAAAATTGTCGTCAACGTTGGTGTCGGTGATGCCACAGGAAACGCTAAACTCTTAGAAGAATCCGTCAAGGAATTGACCGATATCACCGGGCAAAAGCCAGTGATTACCAAAGCGAAGAAGTCGATTGCAACCTTTAAACTCCGTCAAGATCAAGCGATTGGCACCAAGGTCACCTTACGCGGTGTGAAAATGTACCAATTCCTCGATAAGCTTGTTTCGATTGCCTTACCACGCGTGCGTGATTTCCGTGGGGTTTCTCGAAACAGTTTTGATGGTCGGGGTAACTATACGTTGGGGATTAAAGAACAATTAATCTTCCCAGAAATTAACTTTGATCGCGTTAACAAAATTCGTGGGATGGATATCGTCATCGTCACGACTGCCCAAAACGATGAGCAAGCTTATGCTTTATTACAAGCATTAGGCATGCCATTTAACCGGTAAGGAGCATTATGGCAAAAACATCTACGAAACAACGTCAATTAAGAAAACCAAAGTTTGCAGTGCGTGCTTATACACGCTGCCAACGTTGTGGCCGTCCCCGTTCCGTGATTGCGAAATTTAAAGTTTGCCGGATTTGTCTGAGAGAACTTGCCCACCGTGGGGAAATTCCTGGGATGAAGAAGGCCAGTTGGTAAGGAGGAAATCGACATGTCATTCACAGATCCAATTGCCGATATGCTCACCAGAATTCGTAATGCAAACTTGCTCAAGCAAGAAGCATTAACGATGCCAAGTAGTGGTTTAAAAGTCCGCTTGGCCACCATCTTAAAGGATGAAGGTTTTATTCAAGGTTTTGAAGTGATTGGCGATAGCAAAAAGCAACTTGTCATCTCTTTAAAGTATGCGAATAATGGCACCGTCCGCGTCATCAATGGGATTCGTCGGATTTCTAAACCAGGTTTACGGGTCACCGCGACCGTTGATAAATTACCACGAGTCATTCGTGGTTTAGGGGTGGCGATTATTTCCACTTCCCAAGGGATGATGACGGATGCACAAGCAAGAGAAAAAGGCTTAGGCGGCGAAGTGCTTGCCTACGTTTGGTAGGGGGATCGCATTATGTCACGTGTTGGCAATAAATTGATTAACCTCCCCGCGAATGTCAAGTTAGCGGTCAAAGACCAAACGATTCAACTCGAAGGGCCTAAAGGTAAACTTGCAGTGCAATTACCAAAAGGTTTTCGCTTAAAGCAAGAAGGTTCAACCTTACAACTTGTTCGTCCTAACGATACAGAAGAGGTGAAAAAAGTCCATGGAACCACCCGCGCGATTTTAAATAACGCGGTTACGGGTGTTGCCACTGGGTTTAAAGAAGAACTTGAATTGGTCGGGATTGGGTTCCGGGCTGCGATGAAAGGTGCCAACTTAGAAATGAGCATTGGTTTTTCTCATCCAGTCGTGGTCACCCCTTTACCAGGCGTCAAAGTCACGATCAACGAAAATACCAAACTCACCATTGAAGGCGTCGATAAACAAGCGGTTGGTGAAACCGCGGCGACCATTCGCATGCAACGTCCACCTGAACCTTATCAAGGTAAAGGGATTCGTTACAAAGGTGAACGGATTATCCGCAAAGAAGGTAAGCGTGCTGCTGCTGCAGCTGCTCCTGCTGGCGGCGCGAAGAAATAGGAGGATGGCATTATGATCAACAAACCATCAAAAAATTCGCAACGGCAATTACGCCACGCGCGGATTCGCAAAACCCTTGCTGGGACAGGCGAACGGCCACGGTTATCTGTATATCGTTCCAACACGGGCATCTATGCGCAAATCATTGATGACAGCAAAGGTGTCACCTTAGTTGCTTCCAGTTCCAAAGTGTTAAAAGTTGGCAAAACCGTCGCCGCCGCAAAACAAGTCGGTGATGATGTTGCTAAGAAAGCCTTAGCTAAAGGCATCAAATCGGTCGTATTTGATCGCTCGGGTTATTTATACCATGGGCGAATCAAAGCCCTTGCCGACGCCGCGCGTGAAGCCGGCTTAACCTTCTAAAGGAGACACTCATGGAAAAAACAGAAATCAAAACTGAAACCAAAACCACCACAGCCACTCCCACCGGTGCGAATCCTGCACGTCCAGGCAATCCTGGTGATCGCGGCCCTCGCCGTGATTACCGTGGACCCCGTCGTTTCCGTCGGGATAATGAACCGAAGGAATTCGAAGAACGCACCGTCGCGATTAAACGCGTTACCAAAGTTGTCAAAGGTGGTAAGCATATGCGCTTTACCGCATTAGTCGTGGTTGGCAATGGTAAAGGAAAGTATGGCTTTGCTCATGGTAAAGCTGGTGAAGTTCCTGATGCGATTAAGAAAGCGTTGGATGCTGCAAGAAAAAATACCAGCATGATTAACTTTGTTCGCGCTGGCACGATTAGCCACGAGGTTTTCGGGCAATGGGGTGCCACCAATGTCTTCTTAAAACCAGCACCAGACGGTACTGGGATTATTGCCGGTGGTCCAGTTCGCGCCATTCTTGAATTAGCGGGATGCAAAAACGTCTACTCTAAAGTCTATGGGTCACGAACCGCAGTCAATATTATTCGCGCCACGCATGAAGCGTTAAAACAATTAAAATCGAAAAAGGATTATCTTGCTTTAAGAGGCAAGCTCTAGGAAGGAGATCGCTATGGCATTACATCAATTAAAAGCCAATGAAGGTGCCCGCAAACTCCGGACCCGTGTCGGTCGCGGGATTGGTTCGGGATTAGGCAAAACTTCAGGTCGTGGGATTTTAGGTCAAGGCTCCCGTTCTGGGGGTTCGGTCCGTCCTGGATTTGAAGGTGGTCAAAACCCAATTTATCGTCGTATTCCTAAACGTGGTTTTAAAAATTACACCACCGTTCGTTATGGCGTTGTCAATGTTGGCGACTTAAGCCAATTCAAAGACGGAAGTGAAGTCAATCCAACCATCCTCATCGAAAAAGGTTTACTAAAAACTGGTGCTCGCGGTGTTAAAATCTTAGGTGATGGCAAATTAGACAAGAAGTTAAAAGTCCTTGCCCATCATTTTTCGCAATCTGCCATCAAGGCGATTACCGAAGCCGGTGGCACCACTGAGGTCATTAAATAATGAAAAAATTTGCTGCCATCTTTACAAACAAAGAAATCGTCAACCGCATTTTCTTCGTGGTGATGATCCTATTTGTCTTTCGGATTGGGGCTGCAATTACCGTACCTGGTGTCACGGTTCAAGATGTTGATTTTCAAACGAACAACGCCTTATCGCTTCTTAACTTATTAGGCGGTGGTGCGTTACAAAGCTTTTCCGTGTTTGCTTTAGGGGTTTCCCCTTACATCACCAGTAGCATCATCGTCCAACTTTTAGGGATGGATGTGTTACCAGCCTTAACCGAATTAAGTAAACAAGGTCAGTCCGGTCGGAAAAAAATGGAAATGACCACGCGATACTTAACTCTTTTATTAGGGGCAGTGCAAGCGTACGGGATTGTCCGGACGATGGAAACCTCAAGTTTTATTACTTTAAATGATACCTCCTTCTGGAGTTATGCCTATATCGTCACCGTGCTGATGGCCGGTGGGATGCTCGTGATGTGGTTAGGTGATCAAATCACCACCAAAGGGATTGGTAACGGAATCTCCGTCATCATCTTTGCGGGGATTGTGCGTAGTTTACCTTTACAAATTGAAGGCGCTTATAACAATTGGGTTCTCTTAACCCTTGGGTTAGATGTCACGGTCTTATTACGTGGGATTTTCCAATTCGCGATTTATGTATTAGCGTTCATTCTTATTATTGCTTTTGTCACCTTTATTGAATCCAGTAAACGTAAAATTCCTGTACAAAATGCAGGTAAGTCTGGTTCAGCGCAATATGCAAAAGCCTCCTTCTTACCCATGAAGATTAACTCGGCAGGGGTGATTCCTGTCATCTTTGCTTCCTCGATTATGCTCGCGCCAAGTGTCATTGTCAGTTTTATCACAGGTGCGAATCCTAATGCAGAATGGCTCAAGATCTTTGATTCTTCTGCGACCGTCACCATGCCATGGTTTAATGAACAGACCTTCCAATTCCCATGGGGACTCATCATCTATTTATTCTTGACTGTTGTCTTTACGTTCTTCTATTCCAACTTACAAATTAACCCACAACGGTTAGCAGAAAACTTCCAACAAAACGGTTCTTACATTCCCGGCATTCGTCCTGGGGTGGAAACCGAACGATATGTCACCAAAGTCTTAAACCGGATTACGGTCTTAGGTGCTTCCTCGTTGGCATTTATTGCTGCCTTACCGATTGTCCTTGTTTTATTGAACATTGTCCCAGACCAATCCTTAGCCTTAGGTGGTACGGGATTAATCATCGTCGTCGGGGTTGCCTTAGAAATCAACAACCAAATTGATGGTTTACTCGCTGGTAAGTCATATGAGGAAGTCTTAGCCTCTGGTGGTAGGAACCAAAATGATTAATGCGATTTTATTAGGCCCACCTGGCGCGGGGAAAGGGTCGGTTGCCAAACTCATCGCCGACCATTATCACATTCCCCATATCTCCACAGGGGATATGTTTCGCGAAGCGATAGCGGCCGGAACGGAAGTCGGTAAACTTGCTGCCACCTTTATTAACGCGGGTAAACTTGTACCAGATGATGTCACGATTGCGCTCGTCAAAGAACGGATCCAAGCACCGGATTGCCAACATGGATTTATGTTCGATGGCTTTCCCCGGACATTACCCCAAGCCGAAGCCCTACAAAAATTACTTGTTTCCATTCAACGACCAATCAATACCGTCATGGAATTTGATTGTGATCGGACGGAATTGATTCGTCGCATTACCGGTAGACGTGTTTGCAAAGTTTGTGGCACCCCTTACCATGTCGATACGATGAAACCAAAAGTGGATGGCATCTGTGACCGTGACGGCGGTCCGCTCATCCAACGCAAAGACGACAACCTCGAAGCCTTAACCGTTCGTTTGAAGGCCTATGAGGACCAAACCTTTCCATTGATTGGCTTTTATAAAGCCTTAGGGTTAATTACCCCCTTTGATGGCGCGAAGAAGACGAAGGATTTATTCCAAGACGTCAAGGCGTTCCTTGACCGGTTGGCATGATCATTCTCAAATCCCCGCGAGAAGTCACCATGATGCGTGAAGCTGGTCGCATGGTGGCCAAGACTTTAGATTATCTAGGTAGTTTAGTCAAGATCGGTGTGTCAACACAAGACCTCGATGACGCTGCTGTGAAGATGATTGCCAGTTTCAACGCCACAGCCTCTTTCAAAGGATATGGCGGCTACCCGGCGAGTATTTGTGCCTCCGTCAACGATACGCTCATCCATGGGATTCCTTCCAAGAAGGTGATTCTCAAAGATGGCGATATCATCAAAATTGACATTGGCATTCAATATAACGGGTACCATGCGGATGCAGCAAGAACGTATTGGGTTGGCAATGTAGACAACCGAATCAAACAGCTTGTTGAGGTGACCACCGCGAGTTTCTTTGAAGCGTTCAAGGTGATTCGTCCTGGGATTCAAGTCGGAGATATCTCGCATACGATCCAATCGTATGTAGAAAAACACGGCTATAGTTTACCAGAGGATTACACTGGACATGGAGTCGGACAAAACCTCCATGAGGACCCGCAGATACCTAACTTCGGGCGGCCAGGTACAGGGCCGATACTTAAAGCAGGGATGACGCTTGCCATTGAACCGATGGTCAACTTGGGAAAAAAAGAAACCAAGGTGCTCGCGGATGGATGGACCGTCAAGACCAAAGATGGTCAATGGTGCGCTCATTATGAAAACACTCTTGTCATCACCGCAACAGGGGCGGAAATCCTAACCCTAGAAAATCAAGGAGGATAGACAGCATGAGTAAAGAAGATGTCATCTCCCTCGAGGCCACCGTCCTCGAAACCTTACCGAACACCTCGTTCAAGGTGAAATTAGAAAACGGTTCAGTGATTCTGGCTCACGTTTCTGGTAAAATCCGTATGCACTACATTCGCATTTTACCAGGCGATAAAGTCACGGTTGAAATGTCCCCGTATGACCTAACACGCGGCCGCATCACCTATCGTCACAAATAGTGACAAGGAGTAAACATGAAAGTAAGACCATCCGTTAAGCCGATTTGCGACAAATGTAAAGTCATCAAGCGCCATGGACGCGTGATGGTGCTTTGTGAAAATCCAAAGCATAAACAAAGACAAGGATAAGGAGAAATTATGGCACGTATTGTCGGTGTAGACATTCCGAATGAAAAGCGCGTGGTGATTTCCTTGATGTATATTTATGGCATCGGAAAACCCCTCTCGCAAAAGATTTTAAAAGATGCAAAAGTGGACGAATCCGTTCGCGTCAAAGATCTCACTGAAGATCAACTCGTGGCGATTCGTACGCAAGTTGCCAAGTATAAAGTGGAAGGTGATTTACGTCGGGAAATTTCTCTCAACATTAAACGCCTCCAAGAAATCGGCACTTATCGCGGTTTACGTCATCGTAAAGGCATGCCAGTTCGTGGACAAAGAACCCGAACCAATGCTCGGACACGTAAGGGTCCACGGAAGACGATTGCGAATAAGAAAGAAGCCGTTCAAGGTTAAAGGAGAAACGTCATGGCAAATGAAAATAAAAAGCCAGGAGCCCCTGCTGCAACATCAGCAAGCGGCGCCCCTGCAAAAACCACGCGCAAGAAGAAAGTTAAACGCGCCTTTACCAAAGGTGTGGCGCATATCCATGCGACCTTTAACAACACGATTATTACGATTACCGATGAACAAGGTAATGCCATTGCCTGGAGTTCCGCTGGCGCTTTAGGTTACAAAGGGGCAAGAAAAGCCACCCCATTTGCGGCCCAAGTTGCCGGTGAAGCATGTGCGAAAGCCGCACTTGACCAAGGGATTAAACAAGTAGATGTCAACGTCAAAGGTCCAGGACCTGGTCGTGAATCTGCGGTGCGTTCACTTGCAGCAGCAGGTTTACAAATCACGATGTTAACGGATACCACCCCAGTACCCCATAACGGGTGCCGGCCGCCAAAACGCCCACGTGGCTAAGTCGACCTGATCATTGGAGGATCACACATATATGGCAAATATTGCACGTCCATTCGAAAAACCACGCTTTACCAAAAAGTTATTTGATTCCACCCACAACTATGGTCGGTTCGTATTAGAACCCTTAGAACGTGGTTTTGGCTTAACATTAGGGAATGCGTTACGCCGCGTCTTACTTTCCTCCTTACCCGGTGCATCCGTGTATGCGATTGAACTTGAAGGCGCCCGGCATGAATTTTCCGCATTAGAAGGTGTCATTGAAGATGTCACCACGATTGTCTTAAATTTAAAGAATTTAGTCTTAACCATCGATGCAGAAGGCACCGATTCCAAAACCCTTGAATTAGACATTAAGGGTGAAAAGACTGTCACTGCTGGTGATTTAATTCTGCCAGGCGGTGTGCAAGTCATGAATCCTGAACTTGTGATTGCCCATGTGACCAGCAAAGGAACCTTAAAGGGTAAATTTTATGTTCGCAATGGTCGCGGTTATGTCACCTCTGAAGGTAACAAGGCCAACCGTTATAACACCCGTTTAGGGTTGATTGCCACCGATTCCAATTACTCACCGGTGACCAAAGTGTCCTACACCGTGGATCCTACCCGTGTCGGTAACGATGCCCGTTATGACAAGTTAACCTTAGAAATTTGGACCAATGGTTCGTTAACCCCACAAGCGGCGTTAACCTTAGCGACGCAAATTCTCATGGCGCACTTCCAAGGTTTCTTAGATTTAGAAACCACGACCACGGATGTCAACATCATGAAAGAACCGACGCTTGAACCCGAAGACAAATTCTCGAACATGACGATTGTGGATTTAGATTTATCCGTCCGTTCTTATAATTGCTTGCGCCGCGCTGGCATTGAAACGGTCTATGAATTAACGCAAAAGTCGGAAGAAGAAATGATGAAAGTTCGCAACCTCGGAAAGAAATCCTTAAAGGAAGTAAAAGAAAAATTACTTGCCCACGGATTAAAATTCCGCGATGCAGAGTAAGGAGTAAGATATGCCAACCCAAGGTAGAGATAATGTTCACGGTAAAGGGGGGATGCGCTTTAAAGCCCCATTTACCAAATCCAAATTCGATAATCAATTACGGAATTTAGTGTCGACCTTAATCACAGATGAAAAAGTGATTGTCACTTTCCAAATGGCACAACCCCTTGTGTCGCTTGCTGAACGACTTGTCACCTATGCGAAAAAAGGTACACTCCATCACCGTCGCTTAGCGGCGAGTGTCGTGCGTCAATATATCGCAGATGAAAAGAATGGTGTGCTCGCCATCAATAAACTTTTCTCAGAATTAGGTCCCCGTTATGCCACCCGGCAAGGCGGTTATACTCGCAAATTAAAAATGGCGCCACGACTTGGTGATAATGCCAAGCGCGTGCTCGTTGAATTTGTTAAGTAAAGAAAGCAAACCTTGGGTCACCAAGGTTTTTTTCTCATGATCAAACATTGGATTTTTGATTTAGACGGCACCTTACTCGATACCGCACCTGATTTAGCAAGAGCGATTGATGATACGCTGAAAGCTTTTGGCTTGCCTGGTGTTACCTTAGCAGAAACCAAACAATTTATTGGCGGGGGCGCCAAGCAATTCGTCAAAGCGGCGTTAAGAGGAAAAGGAGAAGATCCTACCTTCTTTGAAACTTTTTTTGCTGCTTATATGGTACGGTATGAAGCGTATCAATTAGAAGGTTCTAACAAATATCCTGGGATTGACCAAGTGTTAGCCTTTGTCCGCAATCGTGGTGATCATGCCTATGTTTTTTCTAATAAACCGCATCCATTTACAAGCGCCTTAGTTGCGAAAGTTTTTCCCGGTGTATTTAAAGGTGTATTAGGCCACCATTTGTCCGCATTACCCAAACCTGATGTGACCATGTTTCACCAATTTGCCAAAGATCATCAACTTGATCTTGCTCATGCGGTCATGATTGGTGATGGCATTCCTGATTTACAATTTAGTCAGAAGGTCAACATTCCCTCGATCGCGTTGACCTATGGTTATACAGCGAAAGCAACCTTACTCGCCTATCAACCCTCTTACGTGGTGGATATACCGATAGGCATTCTTGACGCGATTAAAACAATAGAAAAAAACCAGCGATAATCGCGGTTGCGAAAGTCGCTAAGAAATTGACCGCATCATTATTGATCCAAGCAAGCCCGGCAACAAGCCGGGTATTTTTTTCTTT
>JBMTFA010000015.1:0-14127 GCA_049433705.1 Bacilli bacterium | reverse complement strand
AACTTCACTACGTTTTCTCTTTCAACCGAGAGAAGGGCTACGCGTTCCATGACAGCAAGTAGTTCTTTAGCATTCGCAACCAGATAATAATTAGAGGTTTTGGGGATGATATTACTTGTGTTGGGGTATTCGCCACCAATTAAACGAGAAATCACTAAGGTGTTACCAAATTCAAAGGTTGCACGCTTTTCAGTAAAGGATAAGGTAATTAATGCCTCCCCTTCCATCATTGTCGTGACTTCAAGTAAGGTTCTCGCAGGCACATTACTCATAAACTTCACTGGTTTATTAATGTTGATTTGTTTACGAGATAATCTCGCTGAGTCAGTCGCAGTTGCCACTAACTTGCCATCAGCCGCTTCTAAATTAACAGCCGTCATAATTGGTCGTTGTTCTTTCGAAGAGGCTGCAAATGCAGTTTGTTCAACCACCTTTTTCAATACTTTGGTTTCGAGTTCCAAAGATACACCCGTCGTATCGAGATCCAATTCTGGATATTCCTCGACTTTAATTGAGTTTAATTTATAAGTAGACCGACCATCACTGACATTCACGATAGTGTCATCAAAGAGTTCAACAGTTAATTGGGCTCCTTCAACTTTTCTAGCAATTTCGCCAAAAAGTTTAGCGTTCACTAATGTCCCACCATTTTTGGTATCGCTTAATAGATTTTTTCCTTTAATCGCAAAAGGAATACGGGTGACAATCGAAAGTTCATTATTTGAACTTATCATCGTTAATCCACGATCATCAATCACCAATTTATAGTTGCTTAATACGGGAATCGGTGTTTTGACCGCGATTGCCTTGCTTGCAATGTTAATCGCCTTTAATAGTTCGTCGCGACTGACCGTAAATCTCATAACTTATTTATCTCCTTAAAGATTAATCTTAATAATAAGGCGTGTGATTTTTGTGGATAACTGATTCTGAGAAAATTTTCTCTTTTTATTTTACCACAAATTAATAAAGAAAGACGTGGTATTTATTACGATGATTACGCCTTTTTCAATCGTTTTTGTAATTGATCTACTGCGGTGGCAACCGCTTCGTCTACTTTCAACGATTTCTCCACTTTTTTGACCGCGTTCATGACAGTAGAATGATCTTTACCCCCAAACAAGGCGCCAATCTTTAAAAATGGGGTATCGAGTAGTTGGCGGATAAGATACATTGCAATGTGACGAGCCATCGCGATTTGATTGGTACGAATTCTTCCGGTTAATTGTTGGGTGGTTAAGTTGTAGTAGTCCGCCACCGTATTAATAATCCGTGTTTCCGTTAAAGTATTGAAGGTTGTTCCTGAACCAATCAGTGGTTGAACCGATTCAATCGCTAAATCCATGGTGATGTGTTTGGTTTGTTTGATATTGATGACATAGAAGACTAAACGGTTTAAAGCGCCTTCTAATTCCCGCACATTATTGGAGAAACGCTCTGCGAAAAAATGAAAAACTTCTTCATCAAAGTAAGTGATATCTAAACCATTCGCTTCAATTTTCTTTTTTAAAATGGCAACACGGGTTGGTAAGTCGGGCACAGAAATACTCATGGTTAATCCCGAACCAAACCTGGTCACAAGCCTGGATTCAATACCACGAATTTCACTCGGGTGCCGATCACTCGTCAAAATAATTTGTTTACCAGCATTAATCAGGTGATTAAAAATATGAAAGAACATTTCTTCGGTTTTTACTTTTTCTGCTAAGAATTGAATATCATCCACCATGAGCACATCAATCGACTTAAAGAAATCTTTCATGTTGTCTGAATCTTTTTCACCACTCACATATTTAATAAATTCGTCCACAAAATCATCGGTGGTGATATAGAGGACCTTTAAACTAGGTGCATTTTCGCGGATATAATTTCCTACCGCGTGTAACAAATGAGTTTTACCTAAACCGGATTGGGCATAAATAAATAATGGGTTATAGTTGAATAATTTGCCAGGACTTGATGCAATTAAGACCGCTGCTTGGTGGGCTTCACGATTTGAGGTGCCAACCACAAAGTTATCAAAAGTGTATTTTCGATTCACAAAAGAGTTGGCAAAGAATGCAGGTTTCTTTTCCACCTTCTTAAAGGATTTATCGAGTTCGCTCTTTTGCAAAAATTCTAATCGAAAGTTAGTTTGCGTAACTTCAGATACAGTCATGGTGAGCACATCTAAATATTTTGTGGATAGCAAGTTAGCAGCCAAACCTGAATTCACAACAAGCTTAATTTGGTCCGCTTCAATCGCATGAATATAAGTATCACTAAAGAAAGAATCAAAAATATGACGATCATTGATACGGGTCTGTAATCTCTCAAGGACGCGATCCCAAAGTTGGGCAATTTCAGATAAGGTGGGGTTGACCATATGTTCATCATTATATGAAAGCTATGTGTAAAAAAACACCCTAAAATTTGTTAAAAATAACTTTTCCACAAACCCTTTCAAAAAAGTCTCGATTTTTATTCACTTTCCACACTTTCCACATATGACGAATGTGGATAACTATGTGGAGATTAGCTTTCAAGTGTGATAAATGTGGACAACCGACAAAAATTCGACCTCATCGCATTTATTGGTTTGACGCAACGTGGATAACAAAAGATCGCAAAAAAAACAAATGGTTTCTTTTGACTTTTTCACTCGATAATGACTATAATTTTATGCGCATACGTAATCGTATGACCTGGAGGTTTTCGGATGAAACGCACCTATCAACCAAGCAAGAGACGTCGCCAAACTGTTCACGGATTCCGGCAAAGAATGGCCACCAAAGGTGGTCGTAAAGTTTTAAAATCGCGCCGGCAACAAGGTCGGAAGAAGCTCTCCGCATAAAGGATTAGGTTTGTGAAACGCAGTCTTCGTTTACAAAAAGACGCTGACTTTCAAACCATCCTTAACTATAAA
The DNA here is from genome assembly GCA_049433705.1 of Bacilli bacterium. Taxonomy (GTDB): domain Bacteria; phylum Bacillota_I; class Bacilli_A; order RFN20; family CAG-826; genus UBA970. Next base: position 11,222 of record JBMTFA010000015.1, on the reverse strand, counting down.
AAATCTGTAAAGAGTAATGAGTTTTCACTCTATGGGATGCCACAAACCGTTGGGCATACAAGGGTTGGCATCTCGGTCAGCAAAAAAATTGGTATTGCTGTTGTTCGCAACAAAATTAGACGGCAGATTAAAATGATGTTGGCACAAAACCTTCGTTTTAATGACTCAATTGACTACATTATTATTGTCCGTCATCCCTATTTAAAGAATAGCTATCAAGAAAACCAAAAAAGTTTGTTACCGTTGATTGATAGTTTGAGGAGGAAGTTAATCAGATGAAATTAACCAAAGTTCAAAAATGGTTTGTCTTAGCAGGGGGATTGGTGATTCTCTCCTCATGTACAGCAAGTTTTTGCTCACCACAAGATATCACTCGGGTTATGTACGCGTATGAAAGTGGCAATGTTAGCACTGAAGAAGGGGTCTTTGAACCCAACACGAATTTAGATGCCATTATTGATGAAGCGACCAAAAACGGATTCGATACACCATCGGATGCATTTTGGTTAGCGCTTGATGAAAAGGTGTTGGTTGCCGCCACAGCCGCCGCCGCGGCAAACAATCAAACAAATCTTGATACGACCGCAATCTTAGCAAACTATGGTTATGTAAAATTCCTTGGCACTAACTCAACCATTTGGGGTAATTGGACCAATTGGGTAAACGAAATTAAATTAGCATTACCTTTAAGCGAAACACCAAACCGTGATTTCACTAATTTATATAAATCCAAAATTGATACCTTTGCCGCCCAATACCGTTCATGCCTAACGACCAACACCGGATCTTATGGACCCAATGGGGAATATTTGTTCGAAGGTAAAACTTGGGGTGAAGCATTTAACCGTGGATTAATCGAGGGATTGTTTGTTTATCCTGTTGCCTTCCTCGTTGAATTTTTCAATAATCTTTTTGCCTCCAACATTACTGGTTTAAGCCAAGTCCTGGCGATTTTATTTACCACGATTATTGTCAGAGGTTTGATGATTGCTGTGACATTCAAATCCACCATCGCCACACAAAAGATGAGCATCCTCCAACCGGAAATTGCCAAATTACAAAATAAATATCCTAACGCGAACACCAATCAATATGAAAAGCAACGGATGGCACAAGAACAGTGGGCCATTTATAAAAAGCACGGCGTCAATCCATTTAATCAGATCCTCATTGCTTTCGTTCAATTCCCCGTGTTCATTGCGGTTTGGGGTGCAATGACAGGGTCTGCTGTGCTTGCCACTGGTAGTTTCTTAGGTTTGAACCTCGCTTCGCCTCTTGGTGGCACCATTACCAGTAACTGGTTCCAAGGTTCCTGGTGGACTGCGATTGTCATTTTCACTTTAATGACAGCGGCCCAATTTATTGCGATGAAGTTACCAATGTGGTTCCAAAAACAAGCCCAAAAGAAAGTTGCACACACAGTTAAAAGTAACGCCGCTCAACAATCCCAATCACAAGCCAACATGATTAGTAATGTCATGTTCATTATGATTATCGTGATGGGCTTTTCGTTACCTAGTGCAATGGGAATTTATTGGTTCATCGGTGCGCTTATTTCCCTTGCGCAAACCTTGTTAACAAGAAAACTAATCTCCGGGAGAAAATAAACATGAAAACCTATACCACGAAAACCTTAGAGGATGCATTGGCGCAAGCAGAAAAAGAATTGAACATCCCTGCCAAAGATCTCTCTTATAAAATCGTTGAAGAAAAAACGGGTTTATTTTCAAGAAAACTTGTCGTTGAAGTTTATGAGGTTGCTGATGCGATTGCCTTTGCAGAAGCATACTTGGTTAAAACCATTTCCCAATTTGGCATTGAAGTAAAAACGAAAACCGAACTCAAAGACGACATCATTAATATCACCTTAGACACGTCAAGAAATCCCATCCTTATTGGTAAAAACGGCGTTACCCTTCAAGCATTGAATGAGCTTGTTCGGCTTGCCACCTCGAGTAAATTTAAAAAAAGATTCCGAATTTTGTTAGATATTAACGATTATAAAGAAGCAAAATACGACAAAGTGGTATCGATTGCAAAACGCCTTGCCCGTGATGTGGTGAGAACCAAACAAGATATCACCCTTGATCCAATGCCTGCTGATGAAAGACGAATGGTGCACAACGCCTTAACGGGAATGCCTAACATCAAAACGGAAAGTGTCGGCGAAGGACCGCACCGTGCAATCTGTATCCGGTATATCGCTTAATGAAAGCCCGAAAGGGCTTTTTTAATCCATGAACCTTTTTACTGATACCATCGTTGCCTTAGCAACACCTCCAACTAAAAGTGCGCTCGCCATCATTCGCATGTCTGGGCCCAATACGTTTGCTATTTTTTCCTCAATCTTTTCTAAAGATTTAACCCAAGAAAAAGAGCGATGTGTTCATCTTGGCACCATCCAAGACAAAGAAGAACTTATTGATCAAGCCATTGTGGTGCAATACATTGAACCCAAGAGTTTTACCGGTGAAAACCTATTAGAAATCATGATTCACGGATCACCTTTGATTGCACATCAGGTGATTGAATTGTTAATTGCCAAAGGCGCAAGGCCCGCAAACCCAGGTGAGTTTTCTTCTCGTGCTTACTTAAATCAAAAATTAGATCTGGTTCAAGCGGAAGCGATTCACGATGTGATTCAGGCTACAACCGTGGAAGCCAAACGACTATCTTTACTCTCATTAACGGGTAAAACGAGCGAAAAACTTAATCCTATTCGTCAACAAATTGCGGACATCCTTGCCTTGATGGAAGTGAATATTGATTACCCAGAATACCAAGATATTGAACAAGTGGGTAAAGAAAAAATCATCCATGATTGTGCCGCGATTATTGATCAACTCAATACCTTGATTGTTGAAGGGGAAAAGGGGCGTTTGATCAAAGAAGGAATCAAAGTTGCGATTATCGGCAAACCTAATGTTGGCAAATCTTCATTATTAAACGCCTTAATTAACGAAGAAAAAGCCATTGTTACTGATATCGCGGGTACCACAAGAGATGTGGTTGAAGCGGAATTAAACCTACAAGGTGTCGTTTTAAAAATTCTCGATACCGCGGGTATCCGTGAAACTGAAAATGTCGTCGAAGCGATTGGTGTTCGCAAAGCGATTGAAACCGTCAAACAAGCTGATGTGGTGATTTATGTTAAAGATGCGACAAAACCAGAAGGTTTTGATGACCAAGAACTCTTAACCATCCTTCAAGATAAAGCGGTGATTGAGGTGTTCAACAAACGCGATTTATTGGAAAAACTTGATCCAAAGAAGCTTTATATCACGGCGAAAAACAAAGAAATTCAACCCTTACTCGACGCCATGATTCAAACCTTGGGCATTCAAGAAGCCAACTATTACACACCCAGTTTTAACAACACACGGCAATTAGCGGCACTCAAACAAATTCGCGAACATTTACAAAAAGCCGTAGAGGACGCAAAAGCTGACCTCACGGTTGATTTATTGTCTTCTTCACTTCAACTGGCGTATCAAGAAGTGATTCGTTTGTTAGGTTTAGAAGGAAAAATGGATTTGGGTGGAGAAATCTTTTCTCGGTTTTGTGTGGGGAAATAATGAGATTGATTGACACACACTGCCACTTGAATGCAGAAGCCTTTAAAGATCATTGGCAAAACACCTTACAAGAGGCGCAACAGCGTGGGGTAAGCCATTGCTTTGTCGTCGGTTGGGATGAAGCTTCTTCTCGACTTGCAGTTAATCTTGCACAACAAAATCCCGCGATTAAAGCCATCATTGGGGTTCACCCCGTCGATGTGAAAGTGGATACCGATTTATCGTGGATAAAAGATTTATATCACCAACATCCCAACCACATCCTTGCCATTGGGGAAATCGGTTTAGATTATTATTGGGAAAAAGATCCATCCAAACACGAACAACAAGCACTTTACATGAAAATTCAAATTGAGATTGCCAATGCGTTAGGTTTACCCATTGTGGTGCACTGTCGCGATGCCTATGAGGCGATTTTACCGATCTTAAAAAGCAATCCAGTGAAGGCTGGTGGTGTGATGCATTGCTATGCGGGTCCAAGCCATCTTATTCCGGATTTTGCTCAACTAGGCTTTTATTTTTCTTACGGGGGTCCAGTCACATTTAAAAACGCTCATGAGGCGAGAGACAGTGTCAAACAAACACCAATAGATCGAATTCTCATTGAAACCGATAGTCCTTATTTAAGTCCTCATCCTTTCCGCGGCAAACCCAATTCACCCACCCAACTCCCCATCATTTATGAAGCAATTCAAACAATTACCCAAACGAAAGAGCTAGAAAGCATTTTAATCCAAAACACCCTTGAAGCTTTTCACGTGAAAACATTATGAAGGTTCAAATCAACGCCCTCATTGTGGTTGAGGGGGTGACTGATGTTCAAAAATTAACACCTTGGATTGATGCAGATTTTATCACCACTAACGGTTCAGCTCTATCCGAAGAGACCACTGGTTTTATCCGACAAGTTAAGGCGAAAGGCAAAGAAGTGATTGTCCTCACCGATCCTGATTTTCCTGGTGAGCAAATTCGTAGAGCGTTAAACCAAGCAATTCCAGGACTTACTCATGTTTACCTAGATAAACAACACTCAATCAGCAAAAACAAAGTTGGAGTTGCCCAAGCAAATCCTCAATATTTGTTACAATCCTTAAAGCATAAAATCATTACAAAAACCCAACATCAAACCTCCATCACCATGGAAGCATTAGCAGATCTTCATTTAGTTGGTTCCCCTCAAGCTTCAACCTTAAGACAACGCGTTTCCAGTCATTTCCATCTTGGTCAATGTAATGCAAAAACAATGCTTCTGCGTTTGAATCAATTAGGATTAACGTATGATGATATTAAATCCATCTTATGAAACACCATCCAGAAATTGAACAATTACTTACCTCACTTCATGTTTCACCTTTAAAACGTTATGGGCAAAATTTTTTGGTGGATCAAACCATCATCCATCAGATTATTTCCGCGGCAAAGATTGAAAAACATGATCAAGTGATTGAAATTGGACCCGGATTAGGAGCAATCACAAAACATTTACCCTTATCCTCTACCACCTTTACATCCTTTGAAATAGACCAAACCTTTCATCGTTATTTACAAACCACTTACCCTCAAGGGACACACCATCGGCAAAACTTTTTAAAAGCAAGCGCTCAACCCGTTGATATTGTGCTCGGCAATTTACCTTATTACATCACCACCGAACTTATTGAAAAGGTATACAAAGACTTCCCCCATTTTAAGCGCGCAGTCCTCATGGTCCAAAAAGAAGTCATCCCAAGATTAATCGCAAAACCCAAGGATGATGCTTATGGGCCTTTGGCTATTTTCCTTGCCACATTGGGCACCATCAGCATCGTAACAGATGTCCAACCCACTTCGTTTTATCCAGAACCACACGTTCAATCCACCATCTTTGTGATTGAACGCTTTCCTGGAGGTCCTCGGGTTGAAACAAAGGACTTCTTCTACTTCATTAAAAAGTTATTTCTTCACCGCCGCAAAACCATTCTCAATAATTACGAAAGTATGATCCAAGACCGGTCATTAGCCTCGAAGCGATTAGCTCAAGCAAATATTGAACCTACCGCTAGACCAGAAACCATCGAAGTGGATGCATATCTAAGGTTATTTGCGTTAGAACATTCAAAATAACCTTATAATAAATAGGGGAGAATTGATTATATGCAAACATTCGGCGTCATTATGGCTGCTGGCAAAGGCAGCCGCATGAAATCTTTAGACACGACCAAAACCAAAGTCGCTTTTGAGCTACTTGGGGTACCACTCGTCTGTCACGTGATCAACGCCTTATTACCACTCAAACTTGATCGACTGATTACCATTGTTGGCCAAGGTGGGGAACGGACAGCGAAGCTTGTCGATGGAAAATCTGAGGTCGTTTGGCAACATGAACCCAAAGGCACGGGCCATGCGGTGATCCAAGTCGCACCCTTACTGGAAGGTAAAGAAGGCAACACCTTAATTGTTTCAGGTGACACACCTTTAATTACCACCAAGAGTCTCGATCAACTCGTGAAAATGCACACGCAAGGCGGTTATGATTTAACCATTTTAACCTCGGTTGTTCCTCAACCCTTTGGTTATGGTAGAATGATTCGTAACGCTAAAGGTGCAGTGACCGCCATCGTAGAAGAAATTAACGCCACCAATGAAGAAAAGAAAATCCAAGAAATCAACACAGGATTTTATGTTTTTAACAACAAACTTCTCTTTGAATATTTAAAAGTATTGCCACCGAATCCTAAAAATGGTGAATTAAACATCACTTTTTTAATTCGGATGTTCATGGAAAAGGGGTTAAAGATTGGCACCTCCACGGTGGATCAATTTGAAGAAACCTTAGGGATTAATGATCGTTCACAACTTGCAGAAGCAAGATTAATCATGCAACGAAGAATCAACCACCAACACATGTTGAATGGGGTTACGATTGAAAATCCAGATAACACCTTTATTTCTCCACAAGTAGTTATTGGCCAAGACACTGTCATTCAAACTGGTGTCTATTTAATTGGAGAGGTCGTCATTGGCACAGGTAATCATATTGGTGCGAACACCACGATTGAAAACACCAAGATTGGTAATCAAAACACCATTGATGCATCCAAAATCTATGACACCACCATTGGTGATCACAATCACATTGGTCCCTTTAGTCACATCCGTGGCAAAGCCACCATTCATAACGACACACGCATTGGTAACTTTGTTGAAATAAAAGCTGCAGTTTTACATAACGGCGTTAAAGCTGCCCACCTCAGTTATTTGGGTGATGCGGAAATCGGCGAAAAGACTAACATTGGATGTGGAACCATTATTGCCAACTATGATGGAAATAAAAAGCATCGTACCGTGATTGGAAAAGATGTTTTTGTCGGTTCCGGTTCAACATTAATTAGTCCAGTTGTGGTTGCAGATCACACGATGATTGCTGCCGGTAGTACGATCAATGAAGATGTCAAATCCGGAGAAATGGCGATTGCAAGAGCAAGACAAGTGAATAAACCAGGTTATTACGAACACTGGTTAAAACAAATTGGTAAAAAATAAATCTAAAACAAAACCCACTGGTCTTCAGTGGGTTTTTTATTCTTTGTAGCAAATTACTTGCTGGCGCGTTTTGCTTTAATGGCCGCTTGGGCTGCTGCTAAGCGAGCAACCGGCACGCGGAAGGGTGAGCAAGAGACATAGTTTAATCCAGCGTTGTGGAAGAATTCGATGGAAAGTGGATCGCCACCATGTTCACCGCAAATCCCAACTTTGAGATCTTTACGGGTCTTACGGCCTTGTTCAACCGCCATCTTGATTAATTTACCCACACCATTTTGGTCAACGGTTTGGAATGGATCTTGTTCAAAGATCTTTGTCTTATAGTAGTCAGGTAAGAATTTACCAGCATCATCACGAGAGAACCCATAAGTCATTTGGGTTAAGTCATTGGTACCAAAGCTGAAGAAGGTTGCTTCGGTGGCAACGCTGTCTGCTAACAAAGCAGCGCGTGGGATTTCAATCATCGTTCCGATTAAGTACGTGAGTTTGACACCACTTGCTTCGATTTCTTCTTTTGCCGTCGCTTCAATGATGTCTTTAACAAACTTTAATTCCTTCACATCTAAAACTAAAGGAATCATAATTTCAGGGACGACTTTCTTGCCTAATTTCTTTTGCGCAGCAATTGCAGCCCGGATAATCGCCCGGGTTTGCATCTTACCAATTTCTGGGTAAGAAACATCTAAACGCACCCCACGGTGACCCATCATTGGGTTGAATTCATGGAGATAGTCGATGCGATCTTTGACTTGTTGCACGGTCATGTTGAGTTCCGTGGCAAGTTCTTTAATCTTTTCAGCTTCTTGTGGTAAGAATTCGTGTAAGGGTGGGTCAAGTAAGCGAATGGTGACATTTAAGTCTTTCATCGCCATGAAGAGTTCATAGAAATCTTTTTGTTGGAAGGGTAAGAGTTTTGCTAACGCTTGTTCTCTTGCTTCTAACGTGTCGGCAAGAATCATCTTTCTAACATAGAAAATTCTTTCTTTGTCAAAGAACATGTGTTCAGTACGGCATAGACCGATACCTTCAGCACCAAACTTTAATGCAGTTTCTGCATCTTTTGGTGTGTCAGCATTGGTTCTCACTTTTAAGGTACGATATTGGTCAGCCCATTTCATGATTCGACCAAAGTAGCCAGTTAAGCCAGCTTCAACGCGGGCGATATCACCGTCATAGACCATCCCGGTTGAACCATCAATCGAGATCACATCTTTCTTGGTGTAAATTTTATTACCAAATTTAACCGTTTCATTATGTTCGTCAATAATCGCCGAACCAACACCCGCAACACAGGTTTTACCCATGCCGCGTGCGACAACCGCAGCGTGTGAGGTCATCCCACCGCGAGCGGTTAAGATCCCTTGAGCGGCGACCATCCCTTCGATATCTTCTGGGGAAGTTTCTGCCCGAACAAGAATGACTTTTTCACCAGCTTCACCACGCTTTGCAGCGTCTTCAGCAGTAAAGGAAATCTTTCCTGTGGCAGCACCTGGTGAGGCTGGTAAACCTTCACCAATAGGCGTCATCGATTTCATGACTTTTGGATCAAAACTTGGGTGGAGTAAGGTGTCTAAGGATTTTGGATCGACACGCATCACCGCTTCTTCGGGGGTGATCACTTTTTCATCGACTAAATCACAAGCAATCTTTAATGCAGCGGCAGCGGTACGCTTACCGTTACGTGTTTGTAAGAAGTAGAGTTTACCTTCTTCTACGGTAAATTCCATATCTTGCATATCTTTATAATTGCTTTCTAAAATTTTCACAATTTCTAAGAAACGTTGATAAACCTTAGGTTGTGTTTTTTGTAAGTGTTCAACTGGAAGTGGGGTGCGAATACCCGCGACCACGTCTTCCCCTTGAGCATTGGGTAAATATTCGGCAAAGAGTTTCTTTTCACCGGTGGATGGTGAACGTGAGAACGCCACACCAGTACCAGAAGTTTCTCCCTTGTTACCAAACACCATCGATTGCACGTTAACCGCAGTTCCCCATTCGTATGGGATGTTGTTCATCTTGCGGTAGACGTTAGCGCGTGGATTATCCCATGAACGGAACACCGCAGTGATTGCTTCAATTAATTGCACTTTTGGATCATTGGGGAAATCTTCACCAAAGACCTTCTTGTAATATTCTTTATATTGTTTAACAAGGACTTTTAAATCTTCCGCGGTTAATTCGGTGTCTAATTTCACACCTTTTTTGTGCTTAAGATTTTCCAACATCTTGTCCATTTCGGTGCGACCGTGGTTTTTCGCAATGTTGGTGTACATTAAGATAAAACGACGGTAAGAGTCATACGCAAAGCGTTCGTTGTTGGTTTCGCGGGCAACCACTTCAACGGTGGTGTCATTTAAACCAAGGTTTAAGACGGTGTCCATCATCCCAGGCATTGAAACCCGAGCGCCAGAACGAACGGAAACGAGTAATGGATTTTTATTTCCACCAAAGTTTTTCTTGGTGTCTTTTTCTACAACTGCGATTGCGTCATAGATTTCTTGAATGAGTTCTTTTGGGAGTTTTTTCTTGCTCGCATAATAAAGATTGCAAGCTTCCGTGGTGACGGTAAACCCTTCAGGAATCGGGATACCTATTAAGGTCATTTGGGATAAACCAAGACCCTTACCACCTAAGAGATCTTTACCCATCCCTTTGGTTTTCTTAAAGTTATAGACGTATTGTTTTTTTGCTGCCGCCATACATGCTCCTTTTTTTGGCATTCTTCACATATTTCGTTGAATGCTCGCGATTAAAATCATATCACAAACCTTTTTAAGCTGCCATTAAATCAAATAGTGAAATAGGTAAATAATCGTTATAATGGGTTTATCCAAATTTCATGAAAGTTAACCCCCAACCGCTCGCTCTTACGATTGACTTTGGAACCCAATCGGTTCGCGTCAGTATTTTTAACAAGCAAGGTGAACTACTTGCGATAAAAAAACAAGTTTATCAACCCACTTATGAATCTGCCAAACCCGGTTATGCAGAACACGAAGCATCCTTTTATTGGCAAAACCTTGCCACCGTCACCAAGGCATTAAAACAAGACCACCCCGACTTACTTTCCCAAGTCACGACCTGCGCCATGACCGCCTTTAGGGGCACTGCCATCATGCTCGACCAGGATAAAAAACCTGTACGAAAAGTGATTTTGTGGCTTGATCAACGCTTAGCCAAATTTGAACCGTTTTCCCTATTCCACAATATTGCCTATCGTATTTTAGGTCTCTATCAAACCGCCAAATTGAACTCGCGTCGAACGATGGCAAGATGGGTAAGACAAAACGAACCAGAAACGTGGAAAAAAGTTCGTTATTACGTAGCCTTATCTACCTATTTTAATTATCTATTAACCGGCCAATTAACGGATAGTGCTGCCAACATGATTGGTCACTATCCGTTAGATTTTATTACCAGCAAATGGTATAAACCTTCTCACATTAAGGCTGCGATTTTTAACATCCCTCTTTCAATGTTGGTGCCATTAAAAAAACCAGGTGAACTCTTAGGTCGTATTACCGAAGAAGCAAGTCAGCAATTAGGTTTACCCGCAGGATTACCGATTTATGCTGCTGGTCCCGATAAGGCCGCGGAAACCCTTGGCACAGGATGTTTAACGAATGACTATGCTAATTTATCCTATGGTACCTCCGTTTCAATGACGGTTCCGAATAAAAAATATGTTGAACCCGAACCATTTTTACCGGGGTTCCCCTCATCCCTATCCAATCTCTATAACATCGAAGTTCATATCAACCGAGGTTATTGGATGATTTCTTGGTTCCGCGACAATTTCGCCCATAAAGAAACCGCAGAAGCGATGATTGATAAGATGGCGGTTGAAGAAAAACTTAACGAACAAATGATGAAAATTCCTCCTGGTTCTGAAGGGCTTGTCCTTTCCCCCTATTGGGGTCCTGGTCTTCGGCGGCCTGAAGCCAAAGGGGCGATTATTGGTTGGAGTGATGTGCATACTAAAGTTCACTTATATCGCGCGATTGTCGAAGGGATCGCTTTTGGTATCCAAGAAGGATTCTTAGGGATGCAAAAACGCCTAAAACACCGCGTTAAAGAAATTCGAGTTTCCGGTGGTGGATCAAAATCAGACGCCATCTGTCAAAT
>JBMTFA010000014.1:0-14342 GCA_049433705.1 Bacilli bacterium | reverse complement strand
GAAGAAAATAAAAAGAATGTCGATGATCTTGCTAAAGAAGTAAAAGACAATTTAAAGATTATTTATGTCAAGAATGTCGATGAAGCGATTGAGGTGACACTCGCCGCTTCTGTAAAGGCGTAATGGATTTTTTCCAAACAACCTTTATCAAAACGGTGGCCAGGTTAGAAGACCGGCCCCGTTTGCTCTTACCGGAACTGATTTTGATTGGCCGTTCAAATGTGGGCAAAAGTAGTTTAATCAACGCGCTGACTGGACAAAAGCATTTAGCCAAAACCTCAGCGACACCAGGCAAAACAAGATTCTTGAATTATTACCTAGTGGATAACACGGTCTATTTAGTAGACGCACCAGGGTTTGGTTATACCAGTTACGGTAAACAAGAAATGACCCGGTTTGCTTCGTTAATGCAACCTTATTTTACCGAAGCAAAACCACGCCTTGCGCTTTATTTAATGGACAGTCGTCGGGATATTCTCCAAACCGATGTTGAGTTTATTCAGCAACTGAATACCCAAATGAATGTCATTCTTGTCTTTACCAAAGCCGATCAATTGAATCAAAAAGCAAAAGCGGCGTTAGCCAAACAACTGCAAACCTTAGGATTATCGAGTCAAGATTATGCCTTGGTCAGTCGAGAAACGCCAAGATTAATTGCAAAACTACGCGAGCAAATCCAAACATATTTTCCTAAACCTACCCCTACTTCAACCTAATTGGTATATAATTAATTTGATAAAAGTAGTACATCTTTCCTTCTTTAAAGAGAAAGCCTGGGTGGATGTGAGCAGGTTAAAGAAGCAGATGGAAGTCGTTTATCAGCTGACAAAACGTTCCCTCGCGTTAAGAGGCCATAAGCGCATGTTGAGCATCAACATGAATTAAGGTGGTACCACGCTCATCCAGCGTCCTTAACTCAAGGACGCTTTTTCTTTTAAGGAGGTTTTATGGCATTAGAAAAACGGTATGACCACAAAATGGTCGAACAAGATCGCTATGAGCAATGGCTCAAATTAAAACTCTTTGGCGTGGACGCCAATCGTAAAGAGAAATATACGATTGTCATTCCTCCACCCAATGTCACCGGTAAATTACATTTAGGTCATGCTTGGGACAATACCTTACAAGATATTTTGATTCGCTTTCACCATAGTCTTGGTAAAGACGTGCTTTATTTGCCAGGCATGGATCATGCCGGGATTGCAACCCAAGCAGTGGTCGAAGGCAAATTAAGAGAAAAAGGCATATCTCGTTATGATTTAGGCCGAGAAAATTTCCTCAAAGAAATGTGGAAATGGAAAGATGAATACGCGCTGAATATTCGTCGGCAATGGGCAAAATTAGGCTTAGCGCTTAACTATGAAGTCGAACGCTTCACTCTGGATGAAGGCTTATCGCATGCGGTAAAAGAAGTGTTTATTAAACTGTATCGCCAAGGCTTAATTTATCGCGGTGAACGGATTATTAACTGGGACCCCGATCAACAAACCGCCTTAAGTAATATTGAAGTCATCCATAAAGAAATTGCTGGCAATCTCTATTATTGTCATTACCGATTGGTGGATGGTAAAGGGTCACTAATCGTGGCAACCACGCGACCCGAAACCATGTTTGCCGATGTCTGTTTGGTGGTCAATCCAGAGGATGAACGTTATACCCATTTGGTTGGCAAGCAAGTCGTGAATCCAAGCAATGGAGAAATCATTCCGATCATTGCGGATGCTTATGTTGATAAAAGTTTTGGGACTGGGGTGATGAAATGTACCCCTGCCCATGATGCGAATGACTTTGCCATTTCTGAACGGCACGGACTCGCCCGGCCTTTATGCATTGAAAAGAATGGCAAAATCAATGCCCGTGGACATCGATTTCAAGGCTTAGATCGCTTTGACGCTCGTCAACAATTAATTGAGTATATGCAAGCGCAAGGCAATGTTGAAAAAATTGAACCGATTACCCATGCGGTTGGCCATAGTGAACGCAGTGATGCGATTGTGGAACCTTATTTATCCAAACAATGGTTTGTCAAAATGAAGCCCCTTGCCGAACAAGTGCTTGCTTTACAGGCGAGTGAAGGGAAAATCAATTTTTTCCCGTCGCGCTTTGAACAAACGTTACAACAATGGATGGAAAAAGTTGAGGATTGGTGTATTTCTCGGCAATTATGGTGGGGACATCAAATTCCTGCTTGGTACCATAAAGAAACCGGTGAAGTCTATGTGGGTATTGAACCCCCGAAAAATCTTCATGACTTTGAACAAGATGCCGATGTATTGGACACTTGGTTTTCTTCGGCGCTTTGGCCATTTTCAACCTTAGGTTGGCCGGATGATTCTCATTTATTAAAACAATATTTCCCTACCTCGACGATGGTGACTGGCTATGACATCATTTTCTTTTGGGTTGCCCGCATGGTCTTTCAATCGCTGCATTTTTTAGGAAAGAAACCGTTTCAAGATGTCTTAGTCCATGGGATTATTCGCGACGCCCAAGGGCGAAAAATGTCGAAATCTTTAGGTAATGGTGTCGACCCAATTAAGGTCATTGATCAATATGGCACCGATGCTTTAAGAATTTATTTGGCCACCAATTCCAGTCCAGGTCAAGACACGCGCTACATTGAAGAAAAAGTAGAAGCACAAGCGAATTACTTAAATAAAATTTGGAATTCTGCCCGCTTTATTCTTTCGTATTTACCATCGGATTTTGTACCTACCAAATTATTAAGAGAACTTCTTGATCCTTTACAAGTGGGCATACTTGACCGCCTTAATCAAGTGCTGTCACAAGTAAAAACGAATTTGCTTAAGTATGAAATTGGTTTTGCTTCAACGTTAATTTATGCCTTTGTTTATGATGATTTCTGCTCTTGGTACTTAGAATTTTCAAAAGTGTCATTGAATCAACCTGATGCCAAAACCAAGACCACCACGCTTAATGTGCTCTACCACATTCTTAAATCCATTCTCATCATTCTTCATCCGTTTGCCCCATTCATCACCGAAGCGATTTATCAACATCTCCCGCAACATTTACCGTCACTCTATCAAGAACTGTATCCAGCCGAAATTGTTCTTGAGCAATCTGATCCAAGTTTTGCGTTGTTGCGCAAGATGATTGCCGATATTCGCAGTTATAAAGTTGACCATCAACTTGCGCCGAATGCAGCGTTAAAGTTGGCAGTACAACTGGCAAGCCCAGCATTATACCAAGCGATTTTGCCTTACTTAGAACGGTTTAGTTTTTCCCAAGTTCAACCACTTGACCCTGCGCTCGCAATGACCGCTACGATGACGAGTTATCTATATCCAGAAGGAAAAATGCTGATTGAAGAATTGGTGGATCCTGTCAAAATGCTAAAACAACTCAATGCGACCATGGCACATTTAACCAGTGAAATCGCACGAGCAAAATCGATGCTTGCCAATCCCCGATTTGTCGAAAAAGCGCCACCACAAAAAGTGAAAGAAGAACAAGATAAATTAGCCCTCTTTGAAAAACAACTTGCGGAAACCCAAGCAAAACTTTCCTTATTGAAACACTAAGTTTATCGCTACGGCCCTATTGCTTAAATAGGAGGACCGATACATGGATGAGCTTCATCAAGAAGAAATGATCACCTTAGTCGGTGGGGAACCCATTTCCCTCGCGGCAGTGATGGCAATCATGATCGTCGCGTTTTCGGCGGTGATTGTGTATCGATTATTTATGTCATCAAGTGGTAAAGCGACCATTCCCGGTGGTTTTACCTTTGAGTGGAAGTAAACGGATTGCCGATTTAGCCCCGCTTGATCGCCCAAGAGAGAAAGCTTTTGCCTATGGTGTAAAACAACTCTCGAGTCAAGAATTGCTCGCGTTGATGATTGGTTCAGGTGTCAAAGGTCATTCCGCTTTAGCGATTGCAGAAATGTTGATCAACCGGCATGGGAGTTTAGTCGGTTTAATGAAAATACCCTTGCATGAATGGTTGGCCATTCCTGGATTTCAACGAACTAAGGCGCTGCAAATGTTAGGGATGTTTGAACTATTTTTGCGTTTAGAAAAACAAGACTTACCCAAAGTGAAACTCAATGACCCGATGAAGGTTTATCATCATTACCGCTTAAGATTGGGAAGCTTGTTGCACGAACAACTGTTGATCATCAAATTAAATCACCAATACCAATACACGAGTGAAACCTTATTTCGGTTAGGTTCTCAAGCGACCATCCAACTTGATTTTCGCGATTTATTTGTGGATTTATTAAAGACGGATACGAAAAAATTTATTTTGCTTCATAACCATCCTTCCGGTGATCTCACCCCCTCACAAGCTGACATCCAAACCACATTAGCGATTCAACAAGAAGCGAAAAAACTTGGGTTTGCCTTAATCGACCATTTGATCATTTCCTTTCAAGGTTATTTTTCGATGAAACAGGAAAAAATCCTGTGAGTTTTCATTGACGCACCCCCCTTGCTATGCTATATTACTAACGTTGTCGCCTCACGAGCTACAACCGCCTCTCAAGGTATTCAACAAATCTTCGGATTGACCGTCAGAGCGAGTCTGAGTGAAAAGGAGGTTTTTATGTACGCAATCATCATCACCGGTGGTAAGCAACTTCGCGTCGAAGTTGGTCAAAAGATTTTCGTTGAGAAACTTACTGCAGAACCAGGCACCAAGGTCACCTTTGATCAAGTGCTTTTGGTCGCTGACAAAACCGTCAAAGTTGGCACCCCAACCTTAAAAGGGGCAACCGTGACTGCGAAAGTTGAAAAGCAAGGATTAAGCAAAAAACTCACTGTTTTTACTTATAAATCCAAACACAACATTCGCCGGACGCTCGGTCATCGCCAACCCTACACGAGTTTAGTGATTGAATCGATTAACGGGTAAGGAAGATGATTACCGTCACCATCATCCGAAAGCAAGATGCCTATCAGATGATGAAAGTGACCGGCCATGCGCAAAGCGCGCCATACGGTGAAGACTTAGTATGTGCCGCAGTCTCTGCGATTATGACTGGAGGCATCAATGCCTTAGACCTCAAGCAAGCCAAAGTGACCAACATTGAAGGCTTAAGTGAAATCCAAGTCCTTGACCTTCACCATCAACCTAACCAAGCTGTCTATCGCGTCATGATGACGCAATTAACGACAATTGCCGAAGCGTATCCCAAATACATACGCATTCGCACCAAGGAGGAAACCTTATGAACTTATTTAAATTAAATTTACAACAATTCGCCTCGAAAAAAGGGGTGGGTTCGACCACCAACGGCCGTGATTCGGCTGGTCGCCGCTTAGGCGCCAAAGCTTCCGATGGGCAAACCGTTACTGCTGGTAGTGTGATTTACCGCCAACGTGGTACCCGCATTTATCCAGGCATCAACACCAAAAAAGGTGGCGATGATACCATCTTTGCAACGAAAACTGGCGTGGTTAAATACCAACGTTGGGGCAAAGATCGTACCAAAGTAAGCGTATTAGAAACTGCGGCAAAATAAACGAAAATAGACCACGGTAAGTGGTCTTTTTTGTTATAATACTTTCATGAAATTAATTTCGATTGTCGTCCCCATGTACAATGAGGAAAAAGTAGTGCCTTTATTTTTTTCTGCTATGAATGATGTACTCAAAAACATCCCCAATTATCGTTTTGAGATTGTCGTGGTGAATGATGGATCAAAAGATCAAACTCTAAGTTTACTAAAAGCCCAACAAGGGCAACAAGCCAACTTAGTGATTGTGAATCTTTCTAGAAATTTCGGTCATGAGCCAGCCGTTGCTGCTGGGATTAAAGTTGCCAAAGGCGATGCCATCATTCCGATGGATGCCGACTTACAAGATCCACCAACCCTCATTGCTGCTTTACTTAAGAAATTTGAAGCAGGTTATGAAGTGGTCAATGCGAAACGAAAAGGTCGCCATGAAGATACTTTTTTTAAACGTTATTCGGCGATTAAGTTTTACCAATTTATTGCCAAGTTATCTGGCAAAGTCAAGATTCCACAAAATGTGGGTCACTTTAGACTTATTTCCCATCGGGTTGCAGATGAAGTCAACCGCCTGAGTGAACGTAATCGCGTCTTTCGCATTGAAGTTCCTTTTGTGGGATTTAAAACGACGGAAATCCTATTCGACCGGCCTAAGCGTGCCGCTGGCGAAACCCACTACAACCTAAAAAGTATGTTAAAACTAGCGGTGGATGCCATTGCATCAACAACGAGTGTTCCCTTAGTTTGGCCGGTGCAAATCTTGGTCTTCGTCGGCGTTGTTTTTGCCATGAGTGTGGCGACGCAAATCGTCCTCCTGTTTTTGCTGTCATTATCTGAAACCGTCCATTTAATTTGGTTATTAGCCAATCTCATTCTCTTTTTATTTGTCTTATTATTTTTTGTCCTTGCGATTCTTGCCTTATATTTATCTCGGGTTTTTATCGAAACACAAAATCGTCCAATATATGTCATTGATGAAATCATGACAGCGCAAAAGTAGCTATGTTTATTGATCGCGCGCAAGTCCTTGTCAAGGCGGGAAAAGGTGGCGATGGCGCCATCTCCTTTCTGCGTTTAAAATTTATGGAATATGGCGGTCCAGATGGTGGCGGTGGTGGCCGTGGTGCTTCCATTTATTTTCAAGCCTCCCGTTCAGAAACCACCCTTTATAAATTTCGCTATCAACGCAAAATTATCGCTCCTGAAGGCGAAAATGGCCAATCCACGGACCGATATGGAAAGTCTGCAGAAGATTTAGTGATTCTTGTTCCCCTTGGGACGGTGGTTTATGATGATGCCACCCAAGCGGTGATTGCTGATTTATCGGAAGAAGGAGAAAAGGCCCTCATCGTCCAAGGTGGTCGCGGTGGTCGCGGAAACGCCTCTTATAAATCCAGTGTCAATCGTTCGCCTCGAATTGCCGAAAAAGGCGCGCCTGGAGAAACTAAAAAAATCACCATTGAATTAAAACTGCTCGCGGATGTGGGGATTGTCGGTTTTCCATCCGTGGGAAAAAGTTCATTAATAAGCGTTGTTTCCAATGCTAAACCTGCCATTGCAGATTATGAATTTACCACGCTTGTGCCGCAACTTGGAGTGGTGCAACGACCGGAAAAAGCCCCTTTTACCATTGCCGATTTACCAGGTCTCATCGAAGATGCGCATTTAGGAAAAGGGTTAGGGTTAAACTTCCTGCGCCACATTGAACGATGCCGAGTCTTGCTGCATGTTGTTGATATGGCCTCCACCCGTGATCCAATTTATGCTTATGAAAGTATCCTTAAAGAATTAAAAGCTTATTCAACCGATCTACTAGCTAAACCAACCCTCATCGTGGCGTCAAAAATGGATGAACCGAATGCCGACATCCAGTTAAAGAAACTAAAATCTCATCTCAAGGGCAAGAAGATTTACCCGATCAGTGTTTTATCCAATGAGGGCATTGAAGCGTTACTCGATGCGATGGAATTAACCTTAGCGAAACATCCCTTTGAAAAGAAAAAAGTGGTCGTCAATCAAGAAGAAAAGGTGTATACCTTTACCGTTGCTTCGCCTTTCCACATTGTCAAACGCAATGACCATGTCTTTGTCATTCAAGGGGAAGAAGTAGAAAAGAACTATCAAAAATATAACCTTTCCACCGATGAAGGGATTATGAGTTTACTACAATATTTACGTAAAATTAAAGTCGAAGATGCCCTAGAAAAGATGGGCGTGGTAGAAGGAGATACGGTGATCATAGGCGACTTTGAATTCACCTATTATTCTTAGTAGAAAGCGATATAATATCGATATGCGCAAAGAATTATCCTCATTTCTTGTCTTAGTCTCCACCGTGATTACAGTTTTTGTTTTACTGATTTTATTTTTCTTAGGGGTAGTTCAACTTAACGTATGATTTATGCATTAACCGGTCTAATCGTTAAACTCCAACCCGATTATTTAGTCATTGATGTCCAAGGGGTGAGTTATCAGGTGCTGATTGCCAAACCAGAAACTTTCCAACTTAATGAAATTAATCATGTCTACACTTATCATGTGATTCGTGAAGGTGATGAATTTTTAGTCGGATTCTCCTCGCTTCTAGAAAAACGGATTTTTGAACAATTACTTTCGGTGAAAGGCATTGGCCCTAAAACTGCTCTTGGGGCTTTAACTGGCGCAAGTCCTGAACAAATTATCGATGGCATTAATGATGGCAACCTTGCCTTCTTAAAATCTTTACCAAGCATTGGCCCTAAAGCCGCCAGCCAAATTATTTTAGATTTAAAAGGGAAAATCCAATTTGACGAACCCAAAGGCAATCCCAAAACCTCACCAGTCATGAGTGAAGTCCGGGATGCACTTAAATCCTTAGGCTTTAAAAACCAAGAGGTTGATCGAGCCTTAAAGGACTTAGTGACCGATGGTCAATCGGTAGAACAACTGATTAAAGTTGCGCTGAAGCGCTTAGGAAAATAACATGGCCCGAATTGTCGATGCAAAAAAGCAAGTCGAAGAGGTCAATGAAGAGTTATCGTTACGGCCGCAATTGTTAAAAGAATATATCGGTCAACAACAATTACGAAGTAATCTTTCAGTCTTTATAGGTGCAGCAAAACACCGGGAAGAAACCCTTGATCACTTGCTTCTATATGGTCCACCTGGTCTAGGAAAAACCACCCTTGCCCATATCGTCGCCAATGAAATGAAAACGCAAATCAAAACCATTACCGGTCCAAGTATTGAACGGACAGGTGATCTTGCCGCAGTGTTAACTGCGTTAGAACCAGGGGATGTGTTATTCATTGATGAAATTCATCGCCTCCCAGCGATTGTCGAAGAAGTCCTTTATGGGGCGATGGAAGATTTTCATGTCTCCGTTTTGGTCAATCGCGAAGGCAGTAGTCGAACGATTAATTTAGCCCTTCCTCCATTCACACTCATTGGTGCGACCACCCGCGCCGGTGATTTATCTGCCCCTTTAAGAGGACGATTTGGCATCACCGAAAAATTAAATTTTTATACCCAAGAAGAAATTGAAATGATTATTCGCCGAACCGCGAAGGTCTTAAGCACCCCGATTGATGATGCTGCAGTGAAAGAACTTGCCAAGCGTTCTCGGGGAACGCCACGGATTGCCAATCGGCTCTTCCGCCGGATTCGTGACTTTGCCCATTTTGAAAAACAAGCGGCAATTACTTTACCGCTAACGCAAAAGGCATTAGTCGCCTTGAAAGTCGATCCGCTTGGACTCGATGATGTTGATTTGCGTTATTTATTAGGGATTATCGATCGCTTTAAGGGCGGTCCCGTTGGTTTAGAAGCCTTAGCCAGTGCCATCGGTGAAGAAATCATGAACCTTGAAGATGTCTATGAACCGTATTTACTGCAAATTGGCTTAATCAACCGCACCCCAAGAGGGCGCGTCGCCACCGAAAAAGCCTATCAACATTTAAAACGACCCTACCAAGGGCTTTTGTTTTAAAAAATAACCTCGTTTTTCAACTTTTTTTCGTTGAAATTAAGGGGTAAACATAGTAAAGTGTTATAGCGACATTTGTCGTGTTAAACCCTTATCGGAGGATGTTACATGCGTAGATTATGGAGTTACTTAATTTTATCCCTCACCACGCTTTTGTTGGTGAGCGTGAATTTTTTATCCGTGATTGGTGGTTTAAACACTAATTTAGAATTTACCGCTGGCCGGGAAATGATTTTCCGCATTAGCGATAAAGAAAACGAAGATTTTGTTTTTGCTGACAATGACGCGGTTCGTGACATTGCTTCCACGATGATTGATCGTCTTGAAAATGCCTTGGTCACGAAATATGAAGTGAATGTGGAAGGAAACGACCAAATTCGCGTGACCGTCTCGGAAACTTCTGAAACCAAATATACACGCCTACAAACCTATTTGGGTTTTGATGCTGAATTTACCCTTTGCACCACCACCGAAGTGTGTGCCACGAATGAACAAATGTTTACCAATCAAACGGCAAGAATTGAATATCGTGGACAAAACCCTTTTGTTGTCTTTGGTGTGGATGATTTAACCTATTTAAACGAAGTGTTAATTACGGAAGCCGGTGGTGAAGAGTCAACGGATGGTGAACTGTTACTTTGGGCTGGTAAAGTCGAAGCTGACTCTTACAGTGAATCCTTAAATGATCCAGAAATGGCAAAGAAAATCTTATTACGTTTACCGATTGCCAATCTTTGGTTTGATACAGATACGAAAACCGAATTAGCGTATTTAGTGTCTCCTTCTAAATTCGGCCAACCGAATCAAAATAATATTTTTGCCGCCAATGTGGTTGCCCAAGCGAATGAAGAAGCGATTTATTACCGTAACTTATTTAACGCGACGGATTTACCTTTTGCGGTGGAATTCTTATACTCCCAATCCATCCCTGCAGCGATAGAACCCCTACTTTCCTTAGATACGGTGTTGTCCGTTGCCAGTAGTCAAACCTTCTGGGCGATGGTGGCTGCGGTTGTTATGATGGTCATTGTCCTCGTGGTCGTCTATCGATTCGGGGCAGTTGGCATGCTTGCCACTACCACCCTATCTTTATTCGCAACGTTGTTTGCATTCATTACCCTTGGATTAGAATTTTCTAGCTCGGCATTGCTCGGGATGCTGACCGTCGGGGTATTAGGGATCCTCACCTCGGTTCTTTATCTCACCTATGTCCGAAGAGAAATTTACCAAGGCCGCAGCTTTAAGAAAGCGCATATCGAAGCTAATGGGCAATTATTCCCATTGTTATTAGATATTACTGTTGTGGGCTTAGTTTTCGGTTTAATGATTTATATTTTTGGTGGGAACTTATCCCAAAGTTTCGCCGTCACCTTAATGTTAGGTTCGGTTGCAAACCTCGTGTTGGTTTTCTTTGCCAATCAAGTAGTTTATGGCCAATTGTTACAAGCCTCTGGTTTAACGAATCATTTGGGTTGGTTGAATCTTCAGCCTAAACTGATTCCTGACATAGTCAAGGATGAAAAACCCGTCTATTTCGGTCGGTTTGCCACCCGTGACTTTGCCTCGAAAGGCCCCTTATTATCACCCATTGCCATCCTTGGTGGTTTATTATCTTTTGCTGCGATCCTTACCTTAACCACCGTCAACTTACCGGTGATTCAACCACCCGTGAATACCGCCTCTGCTCGCTTATACTTAGAAGCAAAAGAATTTTCTCGATTTGAATCCACTGCTAACATTCAAGAAGATTTGTTAGATTACTTAACCATCAATGATGAACCTGTTACTTTAAGCAATGAGACCATTCAAATGCATGAATTCACTCGTCGCGAAAATGAGATTAGTGTCCTCTATCGTATTTTTGTCGCTGAACTTGCAATTGAAACCTTGGATGATGTGACGTTTGGATTTGATGATGGAATTAACGACCCGATCACAAGTGATAATTTCAATGATTTACTTGAAGAAGTCATTACCTTAGTTTATGAAGATGATCAAGTCACCGTGGTTGGTTTTTATCCCACGTTTGCCTTAACCAATCAACCAACAGTACTATCGATTACCCTTGGTGCCTTACTCGCAATTGTCGTTGTCGGTGTCTATTTAATGATTCGCCAAGGCTTAGCAAAAGCATTGGCCACGATGGTGATTAGCAGTGCGATTGCCTTATTTACCTTAGGATTATTTATTGCCAGTCGCATTCCATCTCCGGCAACCCTTGCCTTGAGTGTATTAACGATTAGTTATTTCACAATCCTTGCTGTGATCACAATTATCCATCGCGCCAAAGGCTTACAAAGTGCCATCGTCGATCGCGCCGTAACGTTGGATGACTTTACCTTATCGTTAAAGAAAGCCTCTAGCCAAATTGCTGGTCCGATTTTCTTAACCGTACTCGCACTTGTATATCCAGGTTTAACTTTCTTGGCCCTAGGCCCAGGTGCCTTACAAGGCGTGTTTGCCTCTATCCTTTTGGGTAGTGCGCTGATTGCCCTCTTTACCACTGCGATTATTCCTGCTGTCTTCAAACCACTTTATCGGGTTACCAAAGGCTTAACCCAATCCTTAACCTTTGATTGGTTACCGCGGCGAAAAGCAAAAGAAAAAGTCGAAACCACGACGCGCAGTGCGGAACCCCAAGAAGCTACCTACATCGGCATTAACGACTAATCCTCAAAACATAAAACCCCTATATCGATAGGGGTTTTTCCTTGTTATAATAAAACATGATGAACCCGAATAAAAAACCGACCATGTTTCATACCTTTGGGGATGTTCAAGAAAAATATTTTGCCTACATTTCTAACCCTGCGGATCGCGCACTCATTGAACGCGCTTATAAATTTGCGGATGATAAACATGCAGGGATTTTACGTAAGAGTGGTGAACCCTATATTCATCACCTGATTGAAGTTGCCTACATTTTGGCCTCTTTACAAGGGGGTCCCCACACCATTGCTGCTGGGTTTTTACATGATGTGGTCGAAGATACCGATGTCACCGTTGAAGATTTAAAAACCCTATTTAATGAAGATATCGCGTCATTGGTTGAATCCTTGACAAACATTCAACGCTTAAAATTATCACATCGAAAACCGGAAGATTTTGCCGCGGAAGATCACCGAAAAATCTTTTTAGGCATGGCACGAGACATTCGCGTCATCATCATTAAACTTGCGGATCGACTCCATAACATGCGAACGTTAAAAGCTTTATCACCTATCCGGCAAAAAGTGTTAGCGAAAGAATCCTTAGAAGTCTTTGCCCCTATTGCCCACCGTTTAGGGATGTTTGAAATCAAAACCGAATTAGAAGATTTATCGATTCAATATTTAGAACCTGAAAAATATCAAATGGTGATAGAACAACTCGATAAGCGCACGCGCAATCGGGAAAAGTCACTTGATGAAGTGAAGAAGAAAATTGCCGATATGCTGTTGCAGTATAAATTATCATTTCATATGGAATCGCGAGTGAAAGGCGTCTATTCCATCTACCGTAAAGTCTTTATTCAAGAGCATAACTTTGATGAAGTCTATGATATTCTTGCGATTCGCATCATTACCGATACCGTCGCTCATTGTTATGAAATCCTAGGGTATATTCATGCGATGTTTACTCCACTTTCAAACCGGTTTAAAGATTATATTGCCGCCCCTAAACCCAATTTATATCAATCCTTACACACGACGATTATTGCTAAAGATGGCCAAGTTTTTGAAGTGCAAATCCGTACCAAAGAAATGGATGAACTCGCAGAAACCGGTGTTGCCGCACACTGGCGATATAAAGAAGGTAGTAATTATTCTCCCCAAAAAGAACAAAAAGAAATCGAAGAAAAATTATTTTGGTTTAGGGATTTGATTACCCTAGCCGATAAAGAAGGCGACGCGAAAGAAGTGATGGAAAACTTGCAAAAAGATATTTTTGAAGCGCAAGTTTATGTCTTCACACCCAAAGGTAAGCTTGTCGAATTACCCAATGGTTCAACCCCGCTTGATTTTGCTTATCGCGTCCATACTGGTGTGGGTCATAGTGCCGTGGGTGCGATTGTCAATGGTTCTCTGGTGCCGTTAAATACCATATTAAAAACCGGGGATGTCATTGAAATTCGCACGGCAAATAATTCCCAAGGTCCCAATGAAGGTTGGTTAAAAATTGCCCATACCGCGACAGCGAAAAATCATATTCGTAAATTTCTGCAAAAGAAAAACAATGAGATGCTTCGTGAAGACAAAATAATCAAAGGCAAACAAAACTGTGTGGATGCTTTTCGCGAACACGGCATTCAAGAAAAGGAAATGATGACCTTGGTCAATCAGCCTCATGTCTTGGCAAAATTTGAAATGGCCACGCTTGATGATTTATTTATCGCCATGAACAATCGCAATCCCGCACCTGCAGCGATTATTGATTATTTAAACATCAAGAAAAAAGCAGTCTTTACCCTTGGCAAAAAACCGATGAGCGCCAATAAGGCGGCCGTTTTGGTCCCTTCTGCAGGAAAAGTTGCCATTACCTTGGGTAGCTGCTGCACCCCAATTCCTGGTGATGACATTGTCGGCTTCATCACCAAAGGTAAAGGCATTACCGTGCATCGGATTCATTGTCCAAACATTGCAAACCAAAAAAATCGCTTAACGGATGTCGTGTGGAATGATCAATTGGAAAGTGCCTTGCATCCAGTCGATATTCGTCTGGAAAGCAACGACCGCAATAACTTAATTATTGATGTGATGGGTGTTTTTTCCCAACAAAAAATTTCTGTCACCAATTTAAATGCGACTATGCATCCCACCACCTTAACCACCACGATTCATTTAACCATCATGGTCACGGATGCCAAGCGACTTAATGACCTGTTTAATGTATTATTAAATGTGGCAGGTGTTTACGAA
>JBMTFA010000013.1:0-14347 GCA_049433705.1 Bacilli bacterium | reverse complement strand
GTTCCATGTCCATTTCTTGGTTGGTTTCATCAAACAAGCGGACATCAATCGCCAAAGCTTGTAATTCTTTTTGTAAAACCTTAAACGATTCTGGAATCCCTGGACGTGGGATATCGCGATCTTTGATGATCGCTTCATACGTCTTACGACGACCGACACGGTCATCGGATTTAATCGTGAGAATTTCTTGTAAGGTGTTGGCAGCCCCATAGGCTTCCAGTGCCCACACTTCCATTTCCCCGAACCGTTGACCACCGTTTTGCGCTTTCCCACCAAGTGGTTGTTGCGTGACCAAGGAATAAGGACCTGTGGCCCGCGCGTGAAGTTTATCGTCGACCATGTGCACGAGTTTGATCATGTACATGACCCCAACGGAGATGCGTTCATCGAACGCTTCACCGGTCCGACCATCAAAGAGGACGGATTTACCATCATCATCGAGTTCGGCCTTTTTCATTAAGTCCATGATTTCTTGATTGGAAATACCATCGAAGACTGGCGAGGCAATTTTCATGCCAAGTTTCTTCGCAGCCATCCCTAAATGGATTTCTAAAATTTGGCCGATGTTCATCCGGCTAGGAACCCCAAGTGGGTTAAGCATGATGTCAACGGGCGTACCGTCTGGTAAATAAGGCATGTCTTCAACCGGGAGAATTCTAGAGATAACCCCTTTGTTCCCGTGACGTCCTGACATCTTATCCCCTTCGGAAATCTTACGCTTTTGCACAATATAAACTCTGACGACTTCATTGACGCCTGGGGCGAGTTCATCGCCTTTTTCTCTCGAGAAGGTTTTCACATCTAAGACAATCCCAGCACCACCGTGAGGAACACGAAGGGAGGAATCTTTGCCTTCTTTGGTTTTTTCACTGAAGATCGCGCGGAGTAACTTTTCTTCACTGGTCGGTTCGGTGACACCCTTCGGAGTAACTTTACCAACAAGAATATCGCCTTCTTTGACTTCAGCTCCGGGAATAATAATCCCGCGTTCATCTAAGTAAGCTTTGGCTTCTTCATTCGTGGATGGGATATCACGGGTGATTTCTTCATCCCCTAATTTGGTCGCCCGGCATTCCAGGGTATGTTCTTCGATATGAATGGACGTATAAACGTCTTCCTTGACTAAACGTTCGGACATGATGACCGCGTCTTCAAAGTTATAACCATTCCAAGTCATGAAGGCGATGGTGACGTTTTGCCCTAAGGCTAAATCACCATTGTCCATGGCAGGACCATCGGCAAGAATTTGTCCGGCTAAGACTTTTTGGCCGGGCTTCACAATCGCCACTTGGTTAATGCATGTACCTTGGTTGGAGCGATTAAATTTTTGTAATGGATACGTGATTTCTTCACTGGATCCTTTGGTCTTCACGATGACTTTACGGGAGTCGATGTAGGTGACTTCCCCATCTAGTTGAGCAACCACCGCTAATCCCGAGTCACGGGCAATCGCGTGTTCAATCCCAGTTCCGACGAATGGGGCTTGCGGTCTTAATAAAGGTAAGGCTTGACGTTGCATGTTCGCACCCATCAAAGCCCGCGTGGTATCGTCGTTTTCTAAGAAAGGAATACAAGCAGAAGCGATCGAGACAACTTGTTTAGGTGAAACGTCCATATAATCAACATCTTCAATCGCCGCCATAATGTTATCCCCGTTATAACGAGCAATAATCTTGTCTTCTAAGAACTTCCCATTTTTATCTAATTTGTTTGAGGCTTGGGCGATGACAAAAGGCCGTTCTTGTTCGGCGGATAAATATTCAGTTTCTTCTAAAACTTTACCTGACTTCTTATCGACTTTACGATAAGGGGTTTCAATAAAACCATAGTGATTCACTTTGGCATAAGTCGCTAAATTGGTGATTAAACCAATGTTTTGACCTTCTGGGGTTTCAATTGGACAAATCCGACCATAGTGAGAATAGTGAACGTCACGCACGTCAAAGGACGCACGGTCACGTTTAATCCCACCACTACCTAAAGCTGAAATACGGCGTTTATTTGCCAATTCTGCTAAGGGGTTGGTTTGATCCATGAATTGTGAAAGTGGATCGGTGGAAAAGAATTCTTTCACTTGCGCCGTTAATGGTTTAATGTTGACCAGCGTTTGTGGGGCAACATTGGTGATATCGGAAATGGACATTTTTTCCCGAATCGATTTTGCCATTTTCGATAAACCTAATCGGAACCGGTTTTGAATCAGTTCACCCACGGAGTGAATCCGGCGGTTGGCTAAGTGGTCGATATCATCGGTATCACCGAAACCATCCATTAAGTTTAAGAAGTAAGAGAAAGTCGCTAGCATATCAGGAATCGTGACGGTTTCATCTTTGAGATTTAAATCTGTCCCAACAATGTGCGCAATCGTTTCTTTCTTCGCATTCGGATAGACTTTGACTACGTTGACTTTATTGCGATTATTTAAATCCGTGTTAATTGGAACTTTGACTTCATGGGCACCGTTTTCAAAGAATTTTTCTTCGCGGAGTTTTTCCACCATGTCTTTGGTGACAAGGGTGTTCTTTTCTAAACGCACTTCACCATCCGCGTCGACAAGGTCTTCAGCAAGCACACGACCGGCAAGGCGGTTATACACGCCTAACTTCTTCGCATACTTATAGCGACCCGCCATGCCAAGGTTATAACGTTTGGCATCAAAGAATTTTTGAATGATGAAATTATTGATTCCGTCATCGGTCCGTGGTTCGCCTGGTTTCATCTTTGAGAAAATTTGGCTTAAGGCAAAGTGAGTGGAGACGGTATCCGCATCTTTACCTAAAGTATTGCGAAGAATATCTTTATCGCCAAATAAACCAATAATCGTTTCTTCTAATTTCTTCGCATATTCTTGCGTACGTAATTCTTTATTTTTACCTTCAAGGGTTGATTCATCAAAGGCGAGTAAAGATTTAATTAAGATCGTCGCATACATTTTACGTTGCCGGTCAATCCGCACGGATAAAATATCTTTCGCATCGGATTCAAATTCTAACCAAGTCCCACGCATCGGGATGAGGTCAGCTTTAAATAAAAACTTACCTGTCTTATCCATCGCTTTCGATAAATAAGCGCCAGGGGAACGGCGAATTTGGCTGACGATGACTTTTTCAACCCCGTTGATGATAAAGGTACCGGAGTTGGTCATTAAAGGGAAATCACCAAGGAACACTTCCGATTCTTTGATGTTGCCATCTTCTTTAAAGATTAAACGTAAGTTGACGCGTAAAGGCACCGAGTAGGTCATATCCCGGTCTTTACATTCTAAATATGTATAGCTAGGGGCATCAAAGCGGAAACCTAAGTATTCTAACTTGAGTGTCCCAGCATAGTTTTCAATGGGAAAGATATCTTTGAGCGCTTCATCAAGGCCTTTTTCTAATAGCCATTGATAATTTTCGGTTTGCACTTCCACCAAGTTTGGTAAGGGAAGTGTCCCAGAAATTTTCGAATAATTGACCCGATTATTATCCATGTTTTGATAATGACGGGCACCACCAGTCCCAATTTTTAATGGGCCAGTGAGGGCGACGGTCGGACGGCCAACTTTCACTTTTTTCTTTGTCGATTTTGCCATATTGCTCTCCTTATGGTTTTGCGATCAACACGAGATAGCCTTTATCTCGGTCTCTGCGCAGGACTTTACTAAACAACGTTAGCAAGTAGTCCTCATGGGATGCAGCGCCTTTATCTTTACGAATGACAATGTAGAAACTGCCATCGGGATTCAGGTGCTGTTTGGCTTCTTGATAGAGACGATAGATCACTTTTTTTCCGGCGCGAATCGGTGGATTAAAGGCAATCACATCGAAGGTTCGCGTCAATTCTTGAAAGCCATCAGTCGTCACAATCTGGAGATGCGTCAAGCCAAGACGTTGAGCGTTATGTCGGGCATCAATGACCGCTCGTTCATTGACGTCAGCAAGTGTCACTTCTAAGTTGGGATTAAGTTTTGCCAGGGTTAATCCCACCGGGCCATAGCCACAGCCAAGGTCTAAGCATGCACCTGATAACGTATCTTGCAACAACACGTTGATCAACAAGCGACTACCAGCATCGAGACCTTGCTTAGCGAAGATCCCGCTACTTGCTAGGAGAGTGAAGGATTCGCCATTAAGCGTATACGTGACCGTATATTGCTTGATGGATTTCGGTGGATTATTTTCAAAATAATGCCCCATCCTACGCCCTCCTATAAAGTGGGAAAACCTGCCTTAAAAAAAGACAGGTTTCAAACTTTTCGAAATTGTGACTACTTAATTTCGACTTCAGCACCAGCAGCAACAAGTGCTTTCTTGTGTTCTTCCGCTTCCACAGCAGAAATCTTTTCTTTGATTTTGCTTGGGGCGCCGTCAACAAGTTTCTTTGCATCCATTAACCCTAAACCAGTGATGGCTTGAACAGCTTTAATGACGGCAACTTTTTGTGCACCCGCACTCTTTAAGGTAAGGGTGACTTCCACTGGTCCTTTTTTCGCACCCGCATCATCAGCGGCAGCGGCAGGCGCAGCGGCAACAGCAGCAGCGGTGACACCGAATTCGGTTTCAATCGCTTTGACTAAGTCGTTGAGTTCAACAACGGTCATTTCTTTAACTGAGGCAATGATTTCTTCTTTGGTTAATTTCGCCATGTTTATTTCCTCCTATGGCAGTATTAAGCAGCAGCTTGGGGTTTGTCAGCTACAGCTTTCACTGCAACTGCCAATTTGCGGATCGGACCTTGTAAGGCCGAGGCCAGCATCGATAAGAGTTGTTGTCTTCCGGGTAAAGACGCTAACACTTTGACTTGGGCGGCATCGATAAATTTACCATCTTGAATCGCACCTTTAACAACAAGCTTTTCATTGGTCTTGGCAAATTTGACCACGATCTTGCTGCCTTCAAGGGCGTCACTGGTAAAGATAAAGCCGTTGGCACCTTGTAACGTATGGGTTAAGGTATCGTCTTTAATCCCTAACTTATCCGTGGCGCGTTTCACTAATGTGTTTTTGTACACACCAAATGACGCATTGTTCTTCCGTAAATTCCGACGCAAAGTCGATAATTCGGCGACGGTCATCTTTTGATAACCGACAATGAGAACAGACGCACTCTTTTTGGCCAACGATTCGATGTCGTTGACTAACGCTTCTTTTTCTTTGAGAATCGTTTTGTTCATTGGTTCACCTCCTTGGATTACCGTTTTATATTTTTGAGTTGTAGATCCAAGAGATTCTTTTTATGGAGATCCTCGGCAACATGATTAAGCCCCCGGGGCCGTTGCTGTCTATGGTTCTATAACACTCAAACAAAGGGAAGAGACTTAGCGGCCGTCGAAGGTAAACTTAATCGCAGGACCCATGGTCGTATGGATCGCCGCCGCTTTGAAGAAATTACCTTTCACTGAGGCAGGACGTGCACGCACGATTGCATCGGTTAAAGCTTGTAAATTGTCTGCAAGTTGCGCTTCTGAAAAACTCACACGGCCAATCGAGACCGCAACATTGGCTTCTTTATCTAAACGATATTCAACCTTACCGGCTTTAATTTCTTTAATTGCTTTGCCAATATCAACCGCAACCGTACCCGTCTTCGGGTTTGGCATTAAGCCTTTAGGACCTAACACTTTCCCTAACTTACCAATTTCACCCATCATTTCTGGGGTGGCAACGATCACATCAAAATCAAACCAGTTTTCTTTATTAATCTTTTCTAAAATTTCTTTGCCGCCAACAAAGTCAGCACCAGCTGCAGTTGCATCTGCTGCTTTACTCATCGTGACTGCTAAGACTTTTTTGGTTTTACCGTTTCCGTGGGGAAGAACGATCGTACCACGGATTTGTTGATCGGCTTGGGTGGTGTCCACATTTAAGCGATAAGAAACATCAACGGTCGCATCAAATTTAACCGTGGATGTTTTCTTCACTAAAGTGGTAGCTTCCGCGATCGTGTATTGCTTATTGATATCAATCAGCTTTAAGGCTGCTTCGTATTTTTTTCCGCGTTTCATGTCATTTATTCTTTCTGTGGTGATAACGAGCGTTGCTCTTCCACTAAACTAGTTCTTCTTTGCGTCTTCAACGGTAATGCCCATATTCCGAGCAGAACCTTCAACAATTTTCATCGCCGCTTCAATGTCATAGGCATTTAAGTCTGGCATTTTATATTCGGCAATTTTCTTTAAAGCTTCGCGGGAAATCTTGCCAACTTTCGTTGTTTTGGGGTTACTTGAACCACTTTCAACGCCAGCGGCTTTTTTGATTAAGCCAGCGACTGGAGAAGTTTTGATGACAAATTCAAAAGATTTATCTTCAAATGCCGTGATGATGACAGGAATAACTTCACCTTTTTTATCAGCAGTTTTTGCGTTAAAATCTGTACAGAATTTCGGCATGACAATCCCGGCCGATGCGAGTTTTGGTCCTGGTTTGGCTTCGCCTCCAGGTAATTCCATTTTGACAACTTTTGCGATTCGTTTAGCCACGTGACAATCCTCCTTATGGATGTGTGTTGTTTCGTGCGGTGGTCGACGGATGAATCAGTCCTTCCACGCAAGGCAACGCAACGGACTTAAAAGTCCATGCTCGAGAATTATATAACCGAAAATATCAAAATGCAACTAAAAAAGTGATGTTTTTGTAAACTCTCAAAGATGAGGATAGACATTTAGAGATGACAGTCCTATAATGAACCCCGTATTAAGGAAAACCAATGAATTTCTTTACGAAAAAACCTTACTATACAATTTTACTCAGTTTCCTTACTTTTATCACGCTGGGAGGCTTCCTTTTGAGCTTACCGATCATGCAAAAAGATGGGCAATGGGGATCGATTATCGATAGCTTCTTTATGGCCACTTCTGCCATTGCGGTTACCGGTTTAAGTGTTTACACCGTCAGTGAACAATTAACCACCCTTGGGCAAGTACTACTGATGATCTTTATGGTCCTTGGGGGACTGGGCATTATTACCATTTTTAGTTTCTTTTCTATCATTATTGGCAAAAAGATAGGTATTATGGAACGCTATATGCTCAAACAGGCCCTTAACCTTACCACGATGAGTGGCGCGTTAAAGTTTGTTCAACAAGTCATACTGATTGCCTTTGTTATTATTGTTGTTGGCGCAAGCCTCTATAGCATCGTCATGATTCCTATCTATGGATGGGGTGGTGGTATCTTCCAATCCTTCTTCTTAGCCATCTCGGCATTCAACAACGCTGGATTAGATATTATTGGTAGTCAAAGCCTTATCCCCTTTCAAGGGAACCTATTTATTCAACTGGTAACCATCCTCTTAATTATTTCAGGTGGCATTGGCTTTTTGGTCTGGGTGGAATTGTTTAAAGTCAAATTTGTTTTATCGAAATTATCCACCTTTGCCAAGATTGTCCTTATCATGAATGCAATTCTCATTGTGGTAGGCACCCTTGGTCTGATGATCACCGAAACGGCCTTCATGAATGGTCTTCGGTTTGACTTGGCCTTATTTATGTCTGTCTCTTCAAGAACCGCTGGGTTAACGATGGTGAATATTGGCACCATGACCACGGCGAGTAAGTTCTTAATCATGATCTTAATGTTTATTGGGGCTAATCCGATTTCTACGGGTGGTGGGATTAAGACCACAACCACCTTTATTGTTTTCCTTTCCATTTGGGCCTTGATTTCTGGTCAACGGGTGCACGCTTTCAAACGCACCTTCTCGATTGAAGCGATTCTCAAAGCAATGGCCCTGGTC
This sequence comes from Bacilli bacterium, assembly GCA_049433705.1. Classification (GTDB taxonomy): domain Bacteria; phylum Bacillota_I; class Bacilli_A; order RFN20; family CAG-826; genus UBA970. The sequence goes on along the minus strand of JBMTFA010000013.1, from coordinate 6,632 downwards.
GTCATCTCGTTAGCATTTGTCCTATTTTTAGGGGTGATCATTGCCGTGATTGAACAACATAATCCTCAATACATGAATGGTGGTTTTAGTGACACTGCCATTCTCTTTGAAGTCGTGTCTGGATTTGGGACGGTCGGGTTCTCAGAAGGCATTACCCCCCTCTTGTCTTCACCTTCAAAATGGTTGATGATGATGGTAATGCTATTAGGACGTATTGGTCCGATTTCTGCAATTTCTGTCTTCTCAGATAAGTTATCCTGGACAGAACAAAGTGATGTCCAATACATGGAAGCCACAGTCCCAATTGGGTAGGAGGAACGTAACATGGCAGTCGAAAAATCTTTTGCCGTCATTGGTCTAGGCCAATATGGATTAAGTGTCGCCAAAGCGTTGATTGGTTTAAATCAACAAGTCATTGGTGTTGACCGTGATGAAGTGCGCGTGAAGTTATTAGAAAACGATTTAACCGCAGTGTTTAAAGCAGACTGCACAAACCAAAAGAGTCTTCGGGAAGTCGGCGTGCATACAGTGGATGTTGCGATTGTTACCTTTGGTGATAATTTACACGATGCCATTATTACCACCGCCTTACTCTCCGATTTTAATATTCCCCATATCGTTGTCCGGGTCGATAACCCGGAATATGAACCTATCCTGAAAAAAATTGGCGCCCATGAAATTATTCGCCCTACCGAAGAAGCTGGACGATCGCTTGCCTTTAAACTCGCTGCGACCAATTTTTCCCAATTCTTTGCCTTTGATCGTCACTTTTCTGTGTCATCTTTAACCATTCCAAAAGACTTTAAGACAAAAAAACTGATTGACTTAGACTGGCGGAATAAATTTGATATTAACATTGTGCTGATTAAAAAAACCAAAGGTAAAACCACCGAAGAGGAACTCAACAAGATTGAACCAGTCATCCCCAAAGCACAAGAATTAGTGGAACCTCTTGATATTATCTATGTCATCGGCAGTAACCACGATTTGGTGACCTTTGCTAACGCCTTAAAGAAATAATAAAACATAAAAAAGTTTGGCCCGAAGCCAAACTTTTTATTTACATTGAAGTAAGCTAAACTAAATTTTTTCGATTTCGGAGAAATCCACTTCCACAGACGTTGATCGACCAAAGAAGACTGTTTCCACTTTGACCAAGCCTGTCGCTTTATCAATGGTGACAATTTTCCCTTCGGTTCCTTCTAATGGACCATGAATGACTTTGACATGATCGCCAATCGCATACCGATCATACATCCCTGCATCGACCATCCCCATCCGTTTTAGAATCGGTTCCATTTGTTCTGGAGTCACTGGAATTGGTTTTGTCCCACCACCGGATGAACCAACGAAGCCGGTCACCCCTGGAGTGTTACGTACGACATACCAAGAATCATCCGTCATGATCATTTCAATAAAGACATAACCTGGATAGGCATTGCGCATTTTCTTTTTACCAGTTGGCGCGCCATTTTTAAAGACCGCTTCTTCTTGTTCGACAACTAAAATCCGGAAAATATAATTTTCCATGTTCATCGAGTTAACCCGACGACGTAAATTATCGGCGACTTTATTTTCGTGACTCGCGTAAGCAGAGACGACGTACCATTGTTTATCGCCGTTAACGACTGGTGGGGTAGGTTGAATTGGATTTGGGTTTTCCATACATGCTCCTATCGTAAGCTTTCAAAAGCTGAACGGATTTGTCCGAGTAATTCCGCTACGGCTAAATCTTCTAGCGTTAAGGCAAGGGCGGAAAAGACGGTGATCACAATCACGATTAAAATCGAACTGACGAGCACATCGGTTTTTGGCCAACGCACGCGTTTGGATTCTCGTGCGACTTCTTGCACAAATTTATTGAGTTTCATCTTCTGCCCTCATTTACTTTCTTGGTGTAAGGTGGATTGATTACAATGTGGACAATACTTCTTGAGTTGTAATCGCTTATCAGCAACCCCACTACCTTTGCTTAATGTTTGATAGTTCCTTGCTAAGCACACGGTGCAGATTAAAATGATTTTTTTTCGCATTGGGATTTCCTATTTACATCTAAGCTATACAAAATATAACAATGACCAATCTAAAAGTCAATGCTTACTCCTTGCCATCCCCATCCACACTGGAAAGTAAACGCTTGGCAATTTTGGAAATCTGGCGATAATGATCACCCATAATCTTGGCAATCTCTGTAAAGGTATAACCAAGTTTCACATAGGCAATGATGGCTTTTTCTTTCACCGTTAAATTGGATTCGTTATCTGCTTCTAATAATTGATAAAAAGGGTCGTTGAAGGGTTGATGGATTTTCACATCATCCTCCCCAAGGATTTCTCCAAGTGATGACCCTTCCTCAATTTCATAATCAAGCGATACTGCGTGATTAATGACATGATGCTGATCGGAAGCAAACCGTTTTAATTCGTTAATCAATTCTCGTTGTAACAAAAAATGATAATACGCATCAAACACATTTTTCTTTGGATCATAGGCATCAATCGCCAACAATAACGTTTGCATGGCGACAATTTTTAAATCATCGTAATCAAGTCCACAATACCTGTGCATGTACATCAGTTTGTGGATTAACCGATCTTGTTTACTTTGCATTTTCTCGGTTAACAACCTAAAAGCTTCTTGATGTTGACTGCGAATCAAAAACACCATTTCATCATCCGAAAGCGGTAAGACATTCATGAAGGTTATTTTTTAGGAAGTAAGCGTTGGCGTTGCACTTCAGACAAAACAATCGCGGTGGAGGTTGCGGCATTAAACGATTCAATCGTTTGAATGGGAATTTTCACTTTAAAATCAGCATGTTCTAATACTAACCGGGAAATGCCATTGCCTTCGTGACCGATGATAATCGCCATCGGTCCGTGATAATCCACCGAACGAAAATCAACCGCATCGACTAAACTGGTTGCCACGATCCAAAACCGATGTTGCTTCAACGTTTCAATGGTTTGGGTTAAATTCGTTACTTGGATAATCGGTAAGTGATCAAGCGCGCCACTGGCAATTTTTGCCACGGTTGCATTCACGTCAACTTGCCGATCTTTTTTGATGATCAATCCATCGACACCAAACCCTACCGCGGTGCGAATAATCGCCCCTAAATTGAGCGGATCTTCAAGCCCATCTAATAACACCAATAATGGTGAAGGCTGAGATGCAATCGTGGATAAAAAAGTAGGAAGTGGGGTATAAGTAAACGGATCCACTAAGGCGGCAATGCCTTGATGATGTGGTGATTGTACGAGTTTGGCCAACCGCGCTTCTTCCATCCTTTCTACGGAAAGATGTTGTTGGTGAATAAGCGTCATCACATCAGCATCTTTAAAACTAGGAAGGAGAAAAATCTTTTTTGCTTTCCCAGCTTGAATACTGGCAATGACTGCGTGTTTTCCGTAGCGATATTGTTCCATATTCAATTGGGAATCAATCCAAAAATTGTCCCGAGTTATTCCACGTGAAAGGAAGCAGTAATTTCTAATGGATTAATACGAACTTTTAAGGCTTCCACTAACATCAATTCAGTCGCATGATTCATTTGACCAAAGGTGACGGTTATCCGTAATACTTTTTGATTATGAAAGGTGGTGATTTGTGAATCGATGTTGCGAATCCCAACGCGAGACTCTCTTGCGACTTCATGAATATTTCTTAAGGCAGGTTGATTATCAGGAATGAGTAAAAAGATTTTTGGGGCTTTGCGATTAATGAACGCTTCAAATTTTCTTAACATCGTTAAAGTAAATAAACCGACTAATGCCCCGCTTGTAGCGAGTAAAAATTGACCCGCACCTGAAGCAAGTCCAATCGCCATCGCTAACCACAAGGTCGTTGCAGTGGTTAATCCTTTAATATCAAAACCATTTTGAATAATGGTTCCGGCACCGATGAAACCAACCCCTGTAATAACTTGGGCCGCTAAACGTGCTGGATCACGGTCGACATTGAGATCACCAAATCCATACATGGATAGCACCATGATAAGCGCTGATCCTAGGGCGACAAGAATATGGGTTCTTAAACCAGCGGAGTGACCATGGTATTCGCGTTCATAACCTATTAAACCAGCCAATAAGGTGGCCATGACAAGTGAAATTAAACTAAGAAGGTAATTACCAAATGGGGGAATGAGTTGATTTAAAAAATCAACAAGTAACTGATCAATGGTGACAATAGTGTACATAGATGATTGATACTCCCTTCAAGGTTAAAAAAAGATATTTCGCTCATTAAGGATTTTTCTAATTGCATCAGATCGGTTGAAATCTTGGTTGGTTTTTGCCTCAAAGTAATCTTGATACAATTGCCGATCTTCCGCTGTTAAAATCGGATATTTAATCGCTAATCCAAGTATAGCCAACATTGCTTGAATTGTAAAGAAACGGTTAAGAAGGATGGCGACATCAGTATCTTTCTGCCGCAAAAATTGGTTTACCTCTTTGACCGCTTGATGGAGAATGGTTAAGGCGTTTGCGGTGTTAATATCATTGGCTAATGCGAGTAAAAATGTTTCTGGTGCTTGGAGTGTTTCTTTGGTTTGAATGTTACCACCTTTGAGTTGAATTGCAGCCGCCAATTGGCTAAATGCTAATTGAATTTTTTTTAGTTCTTGTTGGGCATTATCGATGATCGATTGATTCACATTCACCGGCATACGATAATGCGTCGCCAACAAAATGTAACGAAGTAAAGGTCCAGAAAACGTTTTTAAAAAATCTTTGGCAAGCATGAGGTTACCGGTTGACTTACTCATCTTCTCATCATTTAAATTAATGAAACCATTGTGTAACCAATAATTGGCAAGGTGCGTTTGATAGGCAGCTTGTGCTTGGGCAATTTCGTTTTCGTGATGGGGAAACTTTAAATCAAAGCCACCCCCATGAATATCAATGAGGGGTTGGTGAAAGGTTTGGTGTATCATCACCACACATTCGGTGTGCCAACCTGGTCTACCTTCGCCAAAAGGAGCAGGAAATTTAATTCCTTCAGTTGTGTGTTTCCATAAAGCAAAATCAAATGGATTTTCTTTTTCTGGATTGACTTCAATACGTGCGCCTACTTCATTTTCATCAAGATGAACGTGGGAAAGTTTACCATAGTCTTTGATTTTACCGACGCGGAAAAAGACATCGCCTGAGCGTGTAAGATAGGCAAAATCCTTTTCAATTAAATGTTGAATAAACGCAATCATTGCCTTTAAATGCTCGGTGACCGTTGGTGTCGCATCTGGTAGTAAAGCATTCATTTCTTTGACATCCGCTTGATAGGCGGCGATATAACGCTTGGCAATGCTTAGTTCATCGGTTTTCTCTTGTTGGGCTTTAGCAATAATGCGATCATCGATATCGGTGAAATTGGAGACATGTTTGACTTGATATCCAAGCGCAAGAAATAATTTTTTTAAGACATCAAACACGACCACAGGGCGTAAATTACCAATATGAACAAAGTCATACACCGTTGGACCACATACATACATGGTGACTTTACCAGGTTCTAGCGGCACGAAGGTTTCTACGCGATCATGAAGACTGTTAAATAATTTAATATCCATCGTCATTATTTTACGCTACTTCTTTGATTTAACCACTGACGAATGTAAGCGCCAATATCAAATTTACGTTTTAGTCCTGCTGCATTCATATAACGAATCATGCCAAAGATGGGTCGTTCTTGCCATGGGCGATCATGGACACCGCCAATGGCCCAGGCAGTACCCGTATAACCATTAGGATCACGACCATCGAGTTCAAATTGATCATTGAGGGTATTAGCAATCCTTAAAGCATCTTCTGGCGTGGCAGTCCATTCTAAAATTTTCTTTGCCCAATACATGCGCATGTATCCATGCATGTAACCAGTCTTCACCATTTGCATTTGTGCCGAATTCCATGCTTCATCATGAGTTTTACCTTGGGCAAATTGATCAAGGGAGTAAATAAACTCCCGCTTATCTTGGCGATGAAGATCTAAGGTTTTCTTTGCCCAATCTGGAAAGCCTTTGACTTGATCATAATGAGGATTGTAAAAACAAAAATTATCGGCGAGTTCTTTTCTAACAATCATTTCTTCAAGGAACGCTTCATGAGCTTGACCGGTGGCTTTGACGGCTAAAGCGACGGTTTGACTCCCAAGTTGACCGAAATGAAAATAACTGGATAACCGACTGGTCGCATCAAGGGTTGGATCGTTACGTTGTTCATATCGATTTAATCGGTTTTGAATAAAATCTTTTAATGCTGCTTGCGGATCAATGATCACGTTGATCTTATCTAAAAAACTTTCATCGTGTTGCCCATGGTATGCCAAGCTTTTTGTGGCGATAAAATTGGGAAAAGGTTCTAAATATGTTGATAATAATCTATTTATTTTGGGTCTAAGTGTATAAGCGCCCCATTCTTGTTTATCACTTGCAACATGGACTGGAACAATATTATGCGCGTCGACCTCCACCATGGGGATGGACAACGATTTCGCCAGTTGATCTCTTATTTGGCGCATCTCCCGTAAGGGAGAAAAATCAGTGACGAATAATCCTGCTTTTATTTCATGAGAAAATTCAGTGAGGCGTTGAACCGTAGGTCCATGAAGGACATAAAAAGAAATTCTCTTTGCTT
>JBMTFA010000012.1:0-14708 GCA_049433705.1 Bacilli bacterium | reverse complement strand
TCCCAACTGAGCTAAACATCCCTTGGGCCTACGCGTGCTTACTTAATATATCAAAAGGCGTTTTTCTAGTCAATGAATAACCACTCTGAAAGCGAGTAAATTAATAACCTTTTTTGCCTAAAAGCCGGAACATATTTCGCTTGTAAATTTCAACTCCAGGTTGATTGAATGGATTGATCCCAAGCAAGTAGCCAGAATACGCACATGCTTTCATAAAGAAATAGAGTAAATGTCCTAGGTGATGGGCATCCATTTGATCAAGGGTCAGTAAGATCACTGGAACTTGACCTTCTTCCACATGGGCCTGCAAAGTTCCTAGGTATGCTTTTTCATTCACAAAGGATAACGGGCGTCCCGCTAAATAATTTAAACCATCGGCATCTTGGACATTTAAAGGCACACTGACATCAAGCGCAGGTTTTTTCACAAATAAAACCGTTTCAAAAAGGATTGGCGAACCATCTTGAATAAATTGACCGACACTGTGGAGATCAGTACTAAAGGAAACAGATCCGGGGAGTAACCCTTTGTTTTCTTTTCCTTCTGACTCAGCAAAGAGTTGTTTGAGCCACTCAGCAATCATGGCAAATTGTGGTTCATATGTGACAAACATTTCCACTGATTTTTCTTCATAGAGTTGATGGCGGGCAATCGCATATTGCACCGCAAGATTGGTTTCAATTTGACTTGAAGTATAAAGGGTCATCGCTTCTTTAGCCCCTGCCATGAATGCTTGAATATCAATGCCAGCAACGGCAATGGGTAGTAAACCTACTGCGGTTAAGACCGAGTAACGACCCCCAATATCATCAGGGAGATTAAAGGTGACATAGCCTTCTTGATTGGCGAGTGATCGGAGGGCGCCCTTTTCTTTATCCGTGGTTGCAAAAATCGCTTTCCGCGCTTCCGCAACGCCAACTTTCTTTTCCAGCAAGGCTTTAAGTAAGCGGAAGGCAATCGAAGTTTCCGTAGTGGTTCCAGACTTAGAAATGACATTAATTGCAAACTTTTTATGTTCTAAATAATTTAGCACTTGTTGAGTATAGGTTGGAGAAAAGGTTTGTCCTAAATAAATAATTTCAATCTCTTTTTTAGTTGAGGGTAATAATCCGCGGATTGCTTCAATGACTGCCCGGGCACCGAGATAAGATCCGCCAATACCACAAACGACAAAGACCTCAAAATGTTCACGAATCTTTGCGGCAGTTGTTTGAATCAAAGCAAATTCATTCTGATCATATTGGACTGGCCATTGATCCCAACCTAAAAAATCCCCACCGGGTCCTTTTTTCGTGGCAATCAAATCGGTGATCCGATTGATCCGTTCCTGGTAATCGGATAATGGTTTCTTTAGTTTCGCATTCGTCAAGGTTAAGTTGAGCATGGTTTAATCCTCCACTTTCTTTTTTTGTGTTTCTAACCAAATGGGCAACATCTTTTTTAGGGGCGAAAAATCAATTTCATGGGGTGGAACTTTAAACCAAAAAGGATGCGCTTTATCAGTTAGTTCTTCCCGTTTAATCAAACGTTTGATCGATAATTTAAGGTGGTGATTGGTAGGATCAATCGCTAATACTTTTACCCTTACATATTCCCCAACAATGAGAAAGATTTCAATATTTTTAACATAATCATCGGAAATTTCTGAGATATGCACCAACCCTTTTTGCCCGTTGGGAAAACCAATAAAGGCACCATACGGTTGAATATCAATCACTTTGCCAACGATAATTTCGTCAACACTATAACTATTCGCAATCATGAGGCAATAATTTTTTTAAAGACGGCTAAATCGTCTTCCGTGACGATTTTGAAATTGAGACGGGACCCAGTGAGGACATGGACCTTCTTACCCATTAAGGTGAGTAAACTTGCATCATCACTCGCGGTTTTAATCTTTAATTTACGCGCATGTTCGTGGGCGTCAAGAATCGTTTGAAAATGAAATGCTTGTGGGGTTTGGGCCAAGTAAATATCTTGTTTACCAACATAATTTTCTAAAGTCGCTTGATCATCGACAATAAAAAGTGAGTCATTGACATGCCTAGCTAAGGTCATCCCCGCATGGACTTTAAGCTTTACAACTAAGGTATCAATTAAATTTGGTGTGATTAAGGGTCGCACCACATCATGAATCATCACATAGTCTGGTTTGCTATGAAGTTGGGCATAAAGTAAACCCAAATAACTCGACTCTTGTCTTGTTTTTCCTCCCGCAATTACATGGATCGTTTTGCGTTTGGTCCAAGGTTTAATTTCATCTTGAACTTGCGGTAGTAATTTATCGTTAACCACTAAAATAATTTCATCAATTCTTTTGTGGTTACAAAAGGTATCTAGGGAATATTGGTAGAGTTTTTTTCGGCCCACTTTTAAAAATTGTTTTGGGGTGACAGTAGATTTCAATCTTAAACCTTGGCCGGCTGCTAATAAGATTGCAGTAATCATATTATTTTTTAACTTCCCTTAAGGCAAGTAGCTCACTGATTGCCATTTGCTGAATATTAAGTTTAACCACTTTTTCTAATAATGAATTTTGTGAATAATCCGCTTCACAAACAAAGTTAACCCTTTCATCTTGAATTAAAAGTTTTGCTTTATCAATCCGACCTTTTGAATAGACGGCAATCGATTTGCCACCATGTTCTTTCGCCATGAGCATGGCAGGGACATCTGTTAATCCATCGCCGATATATATTAAGTTACGGTATTTAATTCGTTTTTCTTTGGTTCTTTCATTGACTTTATCATCCTCTGCTTGATCTAAAATGCCTTTGGCAATCCGGAAGAAATACTGAGTTTTCATCGTATAGTTAATGGCAATTTTTGGCCAAATCGCTTCTTGGGTGGTAGGTGAAAATAAAAATTCACAACCAAAGATTTTTTTGAATTCTTTTGCAATCTTGGTGCCTTCAATAATTTCTTTGGTACCAGAAGTGATTATGTAATGTTCTACTTCCACACCTTGCGCTTCCGCAAAGGTTCTCAACCTGCCAAACCAGGTTTCAAGCCCTGGAAAAAATCGTACACTTTTTCCCAATGAATATAGATAATCTTTGGTGAGGTGGATATTTCTTTTTTTACTTTCCTCAATCATCATATACATGTAGGAAAGAATCTTTTCCATACCGTTTTTAATCGAGTTTTGGTTTGTTTTTTCCCAAAATTCTTCAGGTTTCATTCCCAAAGATGGTATAAAACTAAAGTTTTGTAAATCTTCAACAGCAAGGGTACGATCAAAATCGTAAATGATACCAATGATAGGTTTTTTCATGGTTTAATTTTATCACAGAAGTCACCATAAATAGATGAATTTACCATTAATCACTTCATTTTATAGTCCTGACTAGGTAGGGGCAAATCCCTACGGTAGCGTAGTGATTCCTCTTAACTTCTATGTTATAATTTTGACGCTTATGGAACCATTTGAATTAGGTTTATTAATTGTTGGTATCGTCTTTGGAATCTATCTGTTTCTCGGTCTTTTTTATGCCTTTCAAATGCGCAGTTTTTATGTTCAACTGCAAAAACGTAAGGATGCAATTGATGTGTTAACTGCCCAAAAATATGATCTGTTGAGAATGATTGGAAAATTATTTGTTCGGCATCATATTGATGTTCCTCAAGAATTTATTCTTTCAAAACGGCCTCGGTTTGAAGATACTTTACAAAATATCAAAGATACGGAACGAACCATTGTCAAAAGTTTTTTGGTGCAAACGGCTCAAGCACTCTTTTACTATGGTGAACAAAATCAAGCACTTTCTGTTAATCCTGAATATGTATCATTAAAAAAATCATTAGCAGAAGTGGATGAACTTTTTCGTAAGCAAGTCGCCATATATAATGCAGCGGCTACCAATTACAATTGGTGGCAAAAATTTTATTTGTATCGCTGGGTGGCGCTCTTATTTCGCCATCAACTTCGCGAACTCATATCTTAAAAAAGAGGTAATGCATGAAAAAACCAGTGATTCTCGTCATCATGGACGGTTATGGTATTCGTCAGGAAACGTATGGCAACGCGATTGCTAAGGCAAAGAAACCAAACTTGGACAAGTACTTTGCTAAGTATCCTTATACCGAAATAGAAGCTTCCGGCTTACCGGTAGGTTTACCCCAAGGGCAAATGGGTAACTCTGAGGTTGGGCATTTAAATATTGGTGCAGGTCGAATTGTCTATCAATCCTTGACGTTAATTGACCAAGCAATTCTGGATGGTAGTTTCTTTCAAAACCCTCCTTATTTAAAAGCCATGCAATCGGCAAAACGTCGAGGCAAAAAACTTCATCTCATTGGTTTAATTTCCGATGGTGGGGTTCATTCTCATCTCACCCATTTCCAGGCAATTATAAAATTAGCTGCCCAACAACAAGTGAAAGATGTTTATCTCCATGCGCTCATGGATGGTCGGGATGTTGCCCCGCAACTTGGTGCAAGTTATCTTGATACCCTCACTGCAACCATGAAAGAATTCAAGACTGGTCAACTTGCGAGCATTGGTGGTCGTTATTACGCGATGGATCGCGATAAAAATCTTGGCCGTGTTGCGAAGGCTTATGATGTCATGGTCAATCAACAAGGACCAAGTTTTAATGATTTTCATCAATACTTTAAGGATCAATATGCCTCGTTACCTAAAGAAGGCAAAGATCCAAGCGATGAATTTTTAGTCCCGCATTATGCTGCGGGTGTTAATGGCAAGATTGAAGATGGGGATGTGGTCATCTTCATGAATTTCCGGCCTGACAGAGCGATTCAATTTTGCACTTTATTAACCAACCCTACTTTTTATGCCAATCCACCTTTAAAGGATGGCAAATCTGCTTGGATAGCTTATCAACCTACAAAGCCTTTAAATGGCATCGAGTTAGTGCAAACCATGAAATATGCAGACTCTGTCAAAGGCGATATTGCCTTTAAATTACCTGGCCTTGATAACACGTTAGGTCCTTGGCTCGCTAAACATGGGAAAACCCAACTACGGATTGCCGAAACAGAAAAATATCCCCATGTCACTTTTTTCTTTGATGGCACCATCAACTATGATGGGGTTGAAAAACCAGAGTTGCCAGGATCAAGAAGAATTCTAATTAACTCCCCCAAAGTCGCCACGTATGATTTACAACCAGAAATGAGTGCATTTGAAGTCCGGGATGCCTTAATCAAGGAATTAAACAAAGGCGATTTAGATGTGGTGATTATTAATTATGCTAATTGTGACATGGTTGGTCATACCGCGATTGAAGCAGCAGTAGTGAAATCCGTTGAAACGGTTGATACGTGTGTTGGATCGATTATTGATTGGTGTGAAACCCATGGTGGCAAGCTAATTGTCACCGCAGATCATGGGAATGCGGATCAAATTTTGACTGCAGATGGTAAACCATTTACAGCCCATACCACTAACCTTGTTCCAGTCTGTATTAATGTTCCAGGGATTCAATTAATGCCCAAAGGTGGCAAGTTAGGAAACCTTGCGCCAACCATTCTTGATTTACTCGGTTTAGAAAAACCTATTGAAATGACCGAAAAAAGTCTTATTATTAAATAAGTAATTCAGCCATGGAGGCCCCACATGAAAAAAGTGCTTAAATTTAGTGAATATCCTTTACGCCTTCCTAAATTCAGTAAAATTGAAAAGAAATTCAACACTTTATTGAATGAATTTGAAACGGCCCCGGATGCAAAAACCCAACGCCGTATCATGAACAAATTAGGTAAATTCTTTGATGAAGTGCAAACCGACTTCACCATCATTACCACTCGCCACTCGATTGATACCCGTGATGAAACCTATAAAAAAGCCAATGATTTAGTGAATGAAGTTGGGCCCATGGTCCAAGGTTTAGGTAACCGTTACTCCAAGGCAGTCTTGGCAAGCAAGCACCGGGTTGAATTAGAAAAGCTTGTAGGTCCATTCTTATTTAAGAAATTAGAATTGGCTGCGAAAACGTTTGATCCAAAAATTCTCCAAGATCTCCAAGAAGAAAACAAGCTCACCACTGAATATGATGCCTTGATGGCGAGTGCACAAATCCCGTTTGATGGAGGAACCTATAACCTTTCCCAAATGGGAAAATTCGCGGTCAGTAAAGATCGTGATGTGAGAAAACGTGCGAGTAAGGCTGTCGAAAAGTGGATGGCAGAAAAAGAACAACCACTTGCTGAAATTTATACTAAACTCGTCACCTTACGTGATGGCATGGCGAAGAAATTAGGTTATGCCTCCTTTACCCAAATGGCCTATGACCGCATGGGAAGAACAGATTACGGACCTAATGAAGTCAAATCCTATCGCGACCAAATTTTAGAATCTGTGGTCCCTCTCTCTAATAAACTAACCCGACAACAAATTCGTCGGATTGGCGTTCCCGCGCCTAAATTTTATGATTTAGCCATTCAATTTAAAGATGGTAATGCCACACCTAAAGGTGATAAAAATTATTTAGTCAATGCGGCCTTATCAATGTATAAAGATATGGGCGAAGAGATTGGTGAATTCTTTCAAGCGATGGTTTCCCAAGAACTCTTAGACCTTGAAGCAAAACCAGGCAAACGAGGTGGTGGTTACATGACTTTCTTCCCGCGTTATCAAATGCCTTTTGTCTTCTCTAACTTTAATGGTACTGCTGGTGACGTCGATGTCTTGACCCATGAAATTGGCCATGCCTTCCAAGGGTTTATGTCACGGAAAATTAAACCAGTAGAATATCGCGATCCTACCATGGAAGAAGCAGAAATTCATTCCATGTCGATGGAATTCTTTGCCACACCTTATATGGAATCATTCTTCAAAGAAGATAAAGATAAATATTTATTTGGTCACTTAGAAGGGGCGATTAACTTCCTGCCTTATGGGGTGACGGTTGATGAATTCCAACACTGGGTTTACGCCAATCCTACCGCCAGTCATGACCAACGTTGTGCAAAGTGGCGTGAAATCGAACAAAAATATACACCTTACAAAAAATACACCGGGTTCCCTCTCTATGTAAAAGGAACTCGCTGGATGCGTCAATCCCATATTTATAGTGTGCCATTCTACTATATCGACTATACCTTAGCCCAAGTGATTGCCTTACAATTCCTTGGTTTAATGAAGAAAAACCACGCTAAAGCATGGAAGAAATATGTGAAAGTTTGTTCCCTTGGTGGAAAATATCCTTTCACCCAACTATTAGATAAAGCCAAGTTAAAGAATCCATTCTTACCTGGAACGATCAAAAAGACCTTCCGTCCCGTCAAGAAAATCCTTAAAACCTACGGGCAAAATTTCCAAGCTTAAGTCACCTTTAAAAAACCTAGTGATTCTTCATTAGGTTTTTTTATTTGGTTAGCAAAATTAACAAGAAAAAGTCAAGAGAAAAATTTTAAAAATTTCTTTGGGTTTTGGGGTTGAATGAATGGTCATTATGGTATGATATTTTTATAACTTATTATAAGTGTTGGAGGCTATCTTCATGGAAGTCAAGTTAGAAAACTTAACGAAAGTTTTCGAGAGCAAAAATGCAAGTCGCACGGTTGCCGTTAACCAGTTTAATTTCACCATCCCCGATGGAAAATTAGTTGGTTTACTAGGACCTTCAGGTTGTGGTAAATCCACGACGTTATACATGATTTCGGGTTTACTCTATCCGACCCAAGGCCGGATTTTTTTTGGTGATGAGGATGTGACTGAACTTTCGCCCGAACAACGGGGTATTGGTTTGGTCTTCCAAAATTATGCGCTTTATCCACATATGACGGTGAGAAAGAACATTAGTTTTCCTTTAGAAAATATGAATCTAAAGCAAAAGGCGATTGCTGATGCGATCCAACAAGTTAACACCGTGATATCTCCTAAAGAAGCACCGAAATATTATCAATACCTTAAAGATGTCACCACGCAAAAAAATAAATTTAAACGTTTAGAAAGCGAAGCAAAAGCAAGTTTTATTGCTGACAAAAATGATGTCATCAAAGCAAAGTTATCACGGCAAGAAACGCAACAAAAAATCAAAGCATTAACCTTAAAGTTCCGTGAACAAGTGCAAGGATTTCAACGTGAGTTCAAAGACACCATGACGAAGTTAACGCCTCAGGATTTGCCAACGTTGACGGCAACCATTAATGCAAACTTTAAAGCGGCCTATCAACCCTATCGTGCCACGAAAATAAAGACCATTCTTTTGACCTTAATCAACCCATTAAACTGGTTGAAGTTCAATGAAGCACTTTGGCAAGGATTATCTTCGATTGTCCCTGCTTCAATTCAACCCGTTGAAGCTGCTCGATATAAAAATTACCGGCAACTCATTAATAAAGAAGTTGAAGCGATGGCGAAACTTGTCGGGATTGAAGATCAACTCAGCAAAAAACCCGCCCAATTATCTGGCGGACAACAACAACGGGTGGCAATTGCGCGGGCGTTGGTCAAGAAACCAAAGGTTCTTTTACTAGATGAACCGCTTTCTAACCTAGATGCGCGTTTACGTTTACAAACCCGTGAAGAAATTAAGCGGATTCAAAAGGAAACCGGGATTACAACTGTGTTCGTGACCCATGACCAAGAAGAAGCAATGTCGATTTCCGATGAAATCGTCTTAATGAATTTTGGTGCTGAGCAACAAAAAGGAAATCCACAAGAAGTGTATAACCAACCCGCGAATTTATTCGTTGCGAAATTTTTAGGGATGCCGCAAATTAACCTTTATCAAGGGACGGTGAATCAAGGTAAAGTTTACCTTGCTGGCGAAGTTGTCTTTGAGTCGAAAAAACTTCAAGATCTTAACACCGAAGTGTTGATTGGTGTTCGACCTGAAGGCTATGACATCGATCCAAAAGGTAGTATTACCTTACAACCTCAATTTGTGGAAATGATTGGTCGCGACATGTCCTTGGTTGCCTCCCATCCAAATGCGGAATCGCCAAGTTTACGCATCGTATTGAATAGTGATGAATTTACCTTCTCCCCTTCACAAAAAATCAAAGTAAAATTAAAACCCCACAAAACCTTCATCTTTGAAAAAGGAACTGGTCGGAGGTTAGCCTAATGTTAGATCATAAGCGCGATCTCAAAGCCTGGTTTTACTTAGCGATTCCATTATTCTTAATGTCGATTTTTACGTTTTATCCTTTAATTAAAACCTTCTTGATTTCAGTTTTTTCTGAATACAATCCTTTAACGGATGATTTTGGTCGCTACTTTGATTTGTATGCCTATAGCGCCGTTATAAATGACCGGTTTTTCCTACAATCGCTATCGAATTCAATGGTGTTGGTATTTGTCTCTGTGCCGATTTCTACCATTTTAGCTTTGTTCATTGCGGTTGCCTTAAATTCCATCAAGCCATTACAAAAAATCTTTCAAACGATTTTCTTCCTTCCATACGTGACCAACGCCTTGGCAATTGGGATGGTATTCAATGTCATGTTCTCGCATCCATTGGTTCCTGGCATTGCCGCCGAAGGTTTAATTAACACCCTATTCCAAACGAGTATTGATTGGGTTGGACCGACCGCCACTTATGAACGGTGGATGACGGTAGTCCTTATTTACTCCATTTGGAATGGTTTAGATTTTAAGATTTTAGTTTTCATCGGCGGATTACAAAGTATTTCTAAGCAATACTATGATGCCGCTAAAGTAGATGGCACACCTAAGAATCGTGTCTTTTCAAAAATTACGGTGCCACTTTTATCGCCGATTATGTCCTATATTTTGGTCACCTCCTTTATTGGTGCCTTCAAATCATATGAATCGGTATTAGCCGTGGTTGGTTCCTCCGGAAGAAATTTAGCCCGCGATCGTTGGACCGCAGTTGCGTATATTTATGACAAAATTGGGGTAGCTGGAACGGATCTCAACGGTATTTCCTACTATTCTCGTGGTGCGGCCTCTGCTGTCGTTTTATTTGCCATTATCATGGTGTTTACGTTCATCAATCTATACGTGAGTAAACGCACGGTGCATTACTAAGGAGGGAGTTAACCATGGTATCAACAACCTTCGTTTCTACGAAAGACTATCAAAATACCAAGTTGAAAATACAACGGCGCAATCAAATCATTGCTTCTTCGATTACCTATACCTTTTTAACGGTAATGGCGTTTGTCATCATCATTCCTTTTTATTGGATGCTGAATGTTTCGTTTCAAAGCAATAATGAGGTGCTCAATTCGTTGAACGTTAGTTTTTTTCCAAAAGTTTTTTCACCACAAAACTATGTGAACACGTTCTTTTATAGTTCAAGTGCTCAAGGCAATATCGATTTCTCGCGTTATTTATTAAACACCACGATTGTTGCGGTTTTCTCGACTTTAGGCGGGACATTATTCTCTATCTTCGTTGCCTTTGCTCTTGCCCGATTAAACTTTAAAGGTCGCAATTTAATCTTTACGATTTTACTCGCGACCATGATGATTCCTGGAGAAATGCTTGTCATATCCAATTTCGTCACCGTTTCAAGACTTGGCTGGGTGAATGCGAATAATGAAGGATCTTACCTTGGGGTGATTATTCCTTTCTTGGTTTCGATTTTCCATATTTACTTACTCAGACAAACGTTTAAACAAATTCCGAATGAACTTTACTATGCGGCCAAAGTGGATGGATGCTCTGACTTTAAATACTTATGGCAAATCATGGTACCGATGGCAAAGTCATCCGTTGTTACGATTATTATCTTACGGGTGATGGGAACTTGGAACGCATATATTTGGCAAGATCTCGTTGCCAATGAACGCTACAAAATGATTACCACTTGGTTAAGAAGTTCATTTGTGGATGCGGATGCAACCGGATCAGGACGGGTGTTAATCAACTATCAAATGGCGGCAACCGTGATTGTCACCGTGCCATTATTATTCTTATTCTTTTTCTTTAGAAAATACATCATGAGGGGGGTTTCGCGCAGCGGGATAAAAGGTTAACGATTCCTTTACAATTTATTCAATGGAAAGTTGAGTTGAGTGATATAATTTCTAAGGAGGAAAATACATGTTACGTTTACCGAAAAGTACGAGCCTCATTTTATTAGTTTCATTAGGGATGATTTTGAGTGCCTGTGAGACTAGAACATCCTCTTCGGACAATAGCAGTGGTGCCACTTCAACAACACCTATAATTCAAAAGATTGTTGATTGGCATGAATTGTCACCCGATACTAACTTTGACACAACTAATCCAGTGTCGATCACTTTTTGGCATCGGATGGGCGCTTCTAGCCAATTGATTGTTCAGCGTTGGATTACAGAATTTAAAGAACTCTATCCTAATATTACAGTGGTCGAAGAAAAAGTCGCCACCGACTACAATGCCCTTTCAAGTAAAGTTGCTTTATCCATCGCTTCCGGTACGGAACCAGATATCGTAGAAAGTTATCCTGATCACGTCGCCCGTTATGCGCAGGCGAAAGCTCCCTTAGCGTTGAATAACTTTATTAATCATCCAACCTTAGGATTATCCGCAGAAGAAGTTGCGGACTTCTTACCAGGGTTATGGGCGGAAGGTCAAAGCTATGACAATGCTGGCACCATCCTTTCCTTACCCTTTACCAAATCCTCAGAAGGTTTTTTCTTTAATCGTGCTTACTTTGACCAACATGGTTATGATGTGCCCACCACTTGGGATGAAGTCTTTACGATTGCCGAAGCCATCAAATCCCGTGAACCTGATGCTATTCCTTTTGGTTATGATTCCAGTGATAACTTATTTATTACCGCCTCAAAACAATGGGATGCACCTTACACAGGTTACAACCCAAGTACAGGCCGTGGCGAAGTTTTATTTAATAACGATACATCGAAATCGATGGTGAAATACTTCAAAGACAAAGTTGACCGCGGTTTAATGATTACCCGTGATTTAAATGGGGAAGCCTTCACCTCTGATATTTTTAAAACCAATCAAAAGCTTTATATGTATGTAGGTTCAACTGGTGGTACCCGTTACGCCATTGAAGGGATGCAATCCAGTGTCTTTAATAATGGTGCTTTTAAAGTCGGGGTCGCGCCATTACCTTCTAAAGATGGCATCACCCGTGCCCAAATCCAACAAGGGCCTAATATCAACTTATTAAAGAAAGCGGATGAACAACGCATGATTGCTGCTTGGTTATTTACCAAATATATGACTACGGCAGAAAACAGTGCTCAATTTGCGATTCCTTCTGGTTATGCACCGATTCGTTATTCCTCTTATGAAACTGAACGATGGAATAATTATGTGGCTGGGATTGTAGAAAATCCAACCACAATGTCCCAAGCTGTTGCGAAGTTAGTCAAAGAAGCAATTGAAATGTTCTTAGAAAATGGGGATGCGTTCTTCACCTCTGCGGTCTTTAACTTAAGTTCCAAGGCCCGCTCAGAAGTTGGCGCCTTGTTGACGAAGATTCTTGCCTATGATGGTAGCGATTTAGATGCATTCATTGATGTATCTTATCAAGATAGTTTTGATTTCATCGTTAATTAAACCCAAACCTTAAAGGAGGTACATATGAATAAAAAACTGGGTATGACGTTAGTCGCGGTTGGGGCCATTGTCCTTGCCGGATGTGGTGCAACCTCATCAGAAAGTAGTAGTGTCAGTTCGAGTCAATCTTCCTCAAGCGAAGCCGTTGATCCTGCCCTTGCCAAATTGCAAGCAGCCTATGATTCGTTAGGTGGATTACTCGCTGATCCCACCAATATCACCACTGGATTCCAAGTGCCGGTAAGTTTAGCTAACAATGTCACGGCAGCATGGTCAAGTGCTGAACCAGGGGTGTTAAGTTTTTCAACAACGGTCACCAATAATTTAATTAATGTCACCGTCAATCGTCCTAATAAAGGAGATGGCGATGCCACCTTTAATATTTTTGCTGATCTTGAAATTGCCGCTGAATTATCCGCTGGCAACTTAACTCGTCGTTGGACCCAACAAGTCACCGTCAAAGAAAACACGGTAGAAGTAGTCACGATTAATAATATTGCCGATATCTTAGCCCTAAGAGATCCAGCCCTAGATCGTACCTTGAATGTCACCTTATCAAACATGACAATTTTTGCTAAGTCAGGTGGCGAAGCGTTTGCCTTTGATGGTACGGGAGTGATTCAAATTTATCGTGGCGCCGCTGAAACTCTCGTGGTTGGCCAAGTTTATACCATTTCTGGTTTAATCGATTGGTACTTTGGGATTTGGGAAATTGTTGAATCCACTGCGGAACTTCAAGCCAATGCTACGCCATTAATGCCTTCTAAAGAAGTCATTAACCAAGTGCTCGCTAAAATTAACCGTTTAACCGGTGAAGGCGCTCACTTATCTGCTTCACAAAATGCTGCCGCCGGTAACTTCCAACCCATCTACGCAAGAATTACAGGTCGGGTTGCCATTATCGCGGATCGTCCTGGAAACTACAACACCTATATTATGGATGTGAATACACCTGATGCTAGCTTCGTTGCTGGTGCTGGTGATGTCCCCGCCAATGGTTTACTTGTTTATTATCAAACCGTCAATTATGACTTAATCAAGTCTTATGTTGGCATTGTAGTCACCATTGATGTCGTCATTTATACCTTCCGATCAGATCAACGTGCATTCGCTGTTTATTATGTCGGTGGGGCCAACGGCGTCACTGCGAACTTAACCGATGAACAAGCACAAACAATTGATGCAGCCTCGCTCAGCTTACCATCCTCGATTACCGAAGCGACAACCTTAACCTTGCCAGCGGCTGGTTTAAATGGCACCACCATTGCTTGGGCATCTTCCGCGCCATCTGTCATTGATGCATCAACCGGTGTGGTCACCATTCCAAACCCAGCTCAAGTGGTTACCTTAACGGCGACGGTTTCAAAGGGTGAAGCAACACCAGTCACACGTAACTTTGATATCGTGGTTGGCCAATTAGAAAATACAACCATGGCAGCGTTATTAACTAAAACTGCCGGTCAAGTTGCGTATTCTGAAGCTGAAGTTGTTTATGTCGCATCTGATCGCCGTAGTGCAGTCCTAGCTGATGCAACAGGATATGGTTATATCTTTAACTCAGTCGCCTTAGATATTACTTTGGGTCAATTTATTGGTGCGAATTATACCGTCGGCGTTTTCCGTGGCATGATTCAAATGACCGCGGTTAAGTTACTCACACCAAAAGGCACCGATCCAAATATCACGGTTACTCCACAAGTTTTAAATGCGGCAGGTGCAGAAGCGATTACTATCGCAGCAGCATGGTCGCCTTCCTTTGTTACGATGGAATTGATTGGGTATGCAAGCGGTAACTTCACCAATGGTTATTTAGCCGGTTTTGGTACCAAGTTTGTGCAAACCAACGGTGCTCCTTCAACTTTACGCGATAAGAAATTCACCGTCACTGGCTGGATTACTGGTCGTGGAAGCACCACTCCTGCTCAATCCATTACTTTAATTTCAACACTTAATTATAATGATGTTGTCGCCGCTGCGACTGACCCCACGGATGCTGAAAAACTCGCCATCTCAGTTGAACGCTTTGTCGCGCCAACGCCTAATAACGAATTAACTGCTAACCTAACCTTACCGACCACTGCAACCTTTGCAACGGTCACATGGACCTCTGATACACCAGCAGTCATCTCGAATACTGGTGTGGTTACCCGTCCTGCTAATGGTCAACCTGATGCAACCGTGAAACTTTCTTATGTCTTAACTGTGGGTTCAAATTCTAGTCAACCAGTTGAAATCACCTTTGTGGTTAAAGCTG